>NZ_VKHS01000246.1 GCF_014141525.1 Streptomyces calidiresistens | reverse complement strand
CCCCCGGGGGGATCCCGGGGCACCCCCCTCCCCGGGGGCGACCGGCGAGGGACCCCGGGTCCCCCTGCGGACCGATCCGCTCCGCACCGCGGGTGCCCCCACGGGGGGACGACTTCCCGGCCCCCGGGGTCTAGCGTCTGCGCTGTGACAGTCATCGAGACCGACAGCCTCAGCAAGCGGTACCCCGGGGTCACCGCGCTGGATCGGCTGACCGTGGACATCGGGCCGGGGGTCACCGGTCTGGTGGGTGCCAACGGCGCCGGCAAATCCACCCTGATCAAGATCCTGCTGGGGCTGGCCCCGGCCTCCGACGGCAGCGCCCGGGTCCTGGGCCGCGACAGCGCGCGCGACGGCTCCGCCATCCGCGAACGCGTGGGCTACATGCCCGAACACGACTGCCTGCCGCCGGACGTCTCGGCCACCGAGTTCGTGGTGCACATGGCCCGGATGTCCGGCCTGCCGCGCACCGCGGCCCGGGAGCGGACCGCCGACACCCTGCGGCACGTGGGGCTCTACGAGGAGCGCTACCGCCCCATGGGCGGCTACTCCACGGGCATGAAGCAGCGGGTCAAGCTCGCCCAGGCCCTGGTGCACGACCCCGAACTGGTGCTGCTGGACGAGCCGACCAACGGTCTGGACCCGGCCGGCCGCGACGAGATGCTCGGACTGATCCGCCGCGTCCACACCGACTTCGGCATCTCGGTGCTCGTCACCTCCCACCTGCTGGGTGAGCTGGAGCGCACCTGCGACCACATCGTCGTCATCGACGGCGGGAAACTGCTGCGCTCGCAGGCCACCACCGGCTTCACCGCCACCATCGGCTCGCTGGCCGTCGAGGTCACCGACACCGACGCCCACCCCGACGGCACGGCCGCCCTGCGCGACGCCCTGACCGCCGCCGGCCTGACCGTCGCGGAGGAGCCCGGCCGGCTGCTGCTGGTCGAACTGCCCCCGGCGACCGACCCGAACCCGTCGAAGCCGCCGACCGACCCCCGCGTCGAGCCCTCCGGGGACACCACCCCGGCCGACGGGATCCGGGACGCGCACGACCTGGTCCGCGACGCCGTCGCCGACCTCGGCCTGGGCCTGGTCCGCATGGAACAGCGGCGCCACCGCATCGCCGAGGTCTTCCAGCAGCGGCCCGCGACCCCGGCCGCCCCCGACGAGCGGAAGGGAGCCACCGCCGATGTCCGCTGAGAACCCCGGCACGCCCTCCGGAGCCCCGACCGCCACCGCCGACGCGCCGGGCGCGGGCGGACGCGGCGACGCCCGCATCCACGACATCGGCTACCGCGGCTACTCGGGCGAACGCCTGGGCCGCTCCGCCGGCCGCCGCGCCCTGTTCGAGCACTCGCTGCGCGGCGCCTACGGACTGGGCCGTTCGGCCCGCTCCAAGATCATGCCGTTCCTCCTCTTCGCGATCGCCTGCTTCCCCGCGGTCATCATCGTCGCGATCGCCCTCACCGTCGGCCTGGACGACCTGCCGCTCCGCTACAGCCAGTACCCGCTGTACATGGCGCAGCTCATCGCCCTGTACATCGCGCTGGCGGCGCCGCAGATGGTCTCCCTGGACCTGCGCCACCACACCACCCCGCTGTACTTCTCGCGGCCCATCGAGCGCATCGACTACGTGTTCGCCAAGCTCGGCGCGCTGACCGCCGCGCTCTTCGTCTTCACCGCGATCCCGCTGACCATCACGTGGATCGGCGCGCTGCTCGGGAAGCTCGACTTCACCGACCAGAGCCGCATGTACGGCCAGGGCCTGGTGCTGGCCGCGATCTTCGCCGTGCTGCACGCCTGCATCGCGCTGCTCATCGCCTCCTTCACCCCCCGCCGCGGCTTCGGCGTCGCCGCCGTCATCGCGGTGCTGACCATCCCCTACTTCGCGGTGGTCAGCGTGCAGTGGGTCCTCCACGACCAGGGCGGCACCACCGCCGTCACCTGGCTCGGCCTGCTGTCCCCCGGCACCCTGCTGGACGGCATCCAGGGGGCGCTCCTCGGCGGGAGGGCCGACTACCCGTCGGGCACCGAGCCGGGCACCGGCGTCGGCCTGGTCTTCCTGCTGGTCGCGCTCGGCGTCTCCGCGCTGTGCGTGCTGCTCCTGTCGCGCCGTTACCGGAAGGTCGGGATCTGACCGTGGCCACCCTGCACATCGACAACGTCTCCCGCTGGTACGGCAACGTCGTCGCCGTCAACGACATCAGCCTGGAGATCGGTCCCGGCGTCACCGGCCTGCTGGGCCCCAACGGCGCCGGCAAGTCCACCCTCATCCACATGATGGCGGGCTTCCTGGCCCCCTCCACCGGCCGCGTCACCCTCGACGACCGGGTCATCTGGCGCAACGCCGAGGCCTACCGCTCCATCGGGCTGGTCCCCGAGAGCGAGGGGATGTACGACTTCCTCACCGGCCGGGAGTTCGTGCGCGCCGCCGCCGAACTGCACGGTCTGCCCGACCCGGGTGCCGCGACCGACCGGGCGCTGGCCACCGTGGAGATGGAGTACGCCGCCGACCGGCGCATCTCCGGCTACAGCAAGGGCATGCGCCAGCGGGTCAAGATGGCCGCCGCACTGGTGCACGAGCCGGCCGTCCTGCTGCTGGACGAACCGTTCAACGGCATGGACCCGCGCCAGCGCATGCAGCTGATGGAGCTGCTGCGCCGGATGGGTGGCGAGGGCCGCACCGTGCTGTTCTCCTCGCACATCCTGGAGGAGGTCGAGCAGCTCGCCTCGCACATCGAGGTGATCGTCGCCGGCCGGCACGCCGCCTCCGGCGACTTCCGCCGCATCCGACGACTGATGACGGACCGGCCCCACCGGTACCTGCTCCGCTCCGACGACGACCGGACACTGGCCGCCGCCCTCATCGCCGACCCCTCGGTCAGCGGCATCGAGTTCGACGCCGCCGAGAACGCGCTGCGCGTCCAGGCCTCCGACTTCCACCGCTTCGCGGAACGTCTGCCCCGTCTGGCCCGGGACCACCGGGTCCGTCTGCTCACCGTCTCGCCCTCGGACGAGTCGCTGGAGAGCGTCTTCGCCTATCTGGTCAGCGCCTGAGGAGCCCGTCCGATGTCCGTCACCACCCAGAAGCCGGCCGGCCGCGCCCCCGCCGGACCGCGCCCCTACCACCCGACCGTCGCGCGGCTGACCCGCCGCGCCCTGCTGGGCCGGCGCAGGGCGCTCATCCTGCTCGCCCTCCCCGTCCTCCTGCTGGTCATCGCCGCCCTCATCCGCATCCAGACCGGGGTCGACGACCGGGCGGCCGTCGAGATCCTCAACGGCTTCGCGCTGGCCGCGATGGTGCCACTGATCGGCGTCGTCGCCGGCACCGGTGCGATCGCCCCCGAGATCGACGACGGTTCCATCGCGCACCTGCTCGCCACCCCGGTGCGCCGCTCCACGATCATCCTCACCAAACTGATCGTCG
Organism: Streptomyces calidiresistens; assembly: GCF_014141525.1. GTDB lineage: Bacteria > Actinomycetota > Actinomycetes > Streptomycetales > Streptomycetaceae > Streptomyces > Streptomyces calidiresistens. The sequence continues at coordinate 3,276 of NZ_VKHS01000246.1, read as the reverse complement.
CCATCGGCGTGACCATGCTCTTCACCGTCCCGTCGATCCTGCTCGCCGGCGTGCTGCTCAACGAGAACGGCCGGCAGATCGCGGTGGCCTTCGCCGTCGCGGCGGCGGTCGCGTCCGTCGCCTACGGCGCGATCTTCCTCATGCTGGGCGTGATCTCCCGCAACGCGGTGGTCATCGGCCTGATCTACGCGCTGGTGTGGGAGGCGCTGTTCGGGCAGTTGGTGCCCGGGGCGCAGACCCTCAGCGTGCAGCAGTGGTCCCTGTCCATCGCCGCTCGGATCGCCGAGGGCGGCGCGGTGACCTCCGAGGTGACCCTCGGCGCGGGCGTCGCCCTGCTGTGCGCCACCACGGCCGCGGCGACCTGGTACGCGATGCGGCGGCTGCGCAGCCTCACCATCGCGGGGGAGTGAGCCCGCGCGGCGAACGGAACGGGCCGGGGCCCGGGGGCGCACCGCCTCCCGGGCCCCGGCCCGTTCCGGGTGTTCCGTTCGGGCCCGCACCGGCCGGGGCCCCTCCCGGCGTCAGAACCGGAGCAGCCGTTCGATCACCTCGGCGATGCCGTCCTCGTCGCAGCCCGAGGTGACCTCGTCGGCGACCGCCCGCAGCTCGGGGTGGGCGTCCCCCATCGCCACGCCGTGCGCGGACCAGCCGAACATCGGTATGTCGTTGGGCATGTCGCCGAAGGCGATCGTCTCGTCCCCCCGCACGCCGAGCCGACGCCCGGCCATCGACAGACCCGTGGCCTTGGACAACCCCAGGGGCAGCAGCTCCACGGTGCCCGGCCCCGCCATCACGATGCCGACGCTCTCCCCGACCAGCTCGTGCGCGGCGCCGGCCAGCTCGTCGTCCCCCAGCCCCGGGTGGCGCAGGTACAGCTTGGCCAGCGGCTCCGCCCACAGCTCGGCCCGGTCGGTGTAGGTCAGGGTCGGCAGGGCGCCGTCGCGGGCCGGCTCCACCGCGAACCCGGCCGGGTCCACGATCACCGCCCCGTCGAGGCCGTCCCGGCTCGCCGCCACCCACAGCGGCCCCAGCTCGGACTCCAGCACCGCGACCGCCCGCCGGGCGACCTCCCGGTCCAGGGTCACCGAGGTCAGCAGCCGGTGCGCGCCGGCGTCGTACAGCTGGGCACCCTGCCCGCAGACCGCCAGGCCGGTGTAGCCCAGGGCGTCCAGCACCGGGCGCGTCCAGGGCACCCCCCGGCCGGTGACCACGATGTGCATCGCCCCGGCCTCCCGGCCGGCACGGATCGCCTTGCGGGTGCGCGGCGAGACCGTGCCGTCCGAGCGCAGCAGCGTGCCGTCGAGGTCGGTGGCGATCAGCCCGAAGGGGAAACCCGTCGGGCCGCTCACGAGCCGATCGCCCCGCCGGCGGGATCGGAGCCGTTCTCCCGGGGCTCCAGGACCTCCCGGCCGCCGAGGTACGGACGCAGCACCTCCGGGACCCGGACCGCGCCACCGGGCAGCTGGTGGTTCTCCAGCAGGGCGACGATGGTGCGCGGCACCGCGCAGAGCGTGCCGTTGAGGGTGGCCAGGGGGCGGGTGGTCTTCCCCTCGCGCATCCGCACCCGCAGCCGGCGGGCCTGGAACTCGGTGCAGTTGGAGGCGGAGGTCAGCTCGCGGTACTTCCCCTGGGTGGGGATCCACGCCTCGCAGTCGTACTTGCGGGTGGCGGAGGCGCCCAGGTCGCCGGAGGCGACGTCGATCACCCGGAAGGGCAGCTCCAGGGCGGTCAGCCACTCCCTCTCCCAGCCGAGCAGGCGCTCGTGCTCCGCCTCGGCCTCCTCGGGCGCCACGAAGCAGAACATCTCCACCTTGTCGAACTGGTGGACCCGGAAGATGCCCCGGGTGTCCTTGCCGTAGCTGCCGGCCTCGCGGCGGAAGCAGGGGGAGAAACCGGCGTACCGCAGCGGCAGGCTCTCGGCGGGCAGGATCTCGTCCATGTGGTAGGCCGCGAGCGGGACCTCGGAGGTGCCGACGAGGTAGGCGTCGTCCTTCTCCAGGTGGTACACGTCGTCGGCGGCCTGGCCGAGGAAGCCGGTGCCCTCCATGGCGCGCGGTTTGACCAGCGCGGGGGTGAGCATCGGGGTGAAGCCGGCCGCCACGGCGCGGGCGATGGCGGCGTTGACCAGGGCCAGCTCCAGCAGGGCGCCGACGCCGGTCAGGTAGTAGAAGCGGGAGCCGGAGACCTTGGCGCCCCGCTCCACGTCGATGGCGCCCAGGCGGGTGCCGAGTTCGAGGTGGTCCAGGGCGGGGAAGCCCTCGGCGTCGAAGTCGCGGATGGTGCCGTGCGTCTCCCGCACGACGTAGTCGTCCTCCCCGCCCACGGGGACCTCGGGGTGGACGGGGTTGCCCAGGCGCAGGAGCAGTTCCTGCGCGAGGGTGTCGGCCTCGTCGCGCTCGGCGTCGGCGGCCTTGACCCCGGCCGCCAGTTCCCCGGCCCGCGCGAGCAGGGCGGCGCGCTCGTCGCCCTCGGCACGGGGGATGAGGCGGCCGAGCCGCTTCTGCTCGGCCCGCAGTTCGTCGAAACGACTGCCGGAGGACCGACGCCGCTCGTCGGCGGCGAGCAGGGCGTCGACGAGGTCGACGTCCTCGCCGCGGGCGCGCTGGGAGGCGCGAACTCGGTCGGGGTCCTCACGGAGCAGGCGAAGGTCAATCACGCCCCCAGGCTACCGGGGAACGCGGTCGGCCCGGGACCGCCGGGGAGCCGGGCCGCTCCCCGCGCCCGGTCACGGGGCCCGGCCCGCGACCGGGGTGATCACGGGTGGGACGGGTTCGCCGGCAGCGCGAAAGAAATGGGCGTTATGCCCGTTTGGGGAATTTTGAGAATCATGTCGGCAAAGTCCATGAATGGAGCGCTATGCGGGGTATGCTCTGTCCCGGGTGGGGGAAGGGGGATACCCGGACCTCCTCGTACATCCACAGCCGGTGACTCGTCCACATGCTTTTCCACAGGGCGTCGCTCGAAGGTGTGGAAAACCTTGGGGGTGGTGGGCCGGCTCATGGTGATTCGCCCGGTTTGCCTGGGGGAATTCCGGTTTTGTCCCTTTTGTCATCCACCCCAGGTGTGATCTAAGTAAAACAGATTGACGCGAGAGGGTGGAATCGACGCTGGGGATATCCTCGGTCACCCTGGGGAATGAAGGGCGTAATGTCCGTTTTGCGAGTTCGTCAACATCGACTTATTCACAGGCGGGTGAAGCTTCCTGTGGAAAACTCGGCGTCGACTGTTCACCTGTCTCTTATACACAGCTGACGCTTCCGACGAAGCTGCAAGTAT
>NZ_VKHS01000245.1 GCF_014141525.1 Streptomyces calidiresistens | reverse complement strand
GGGGAGATCCGGTAGACGGGGTAGGGCGGCGGTCCCGCCGTGGGGGCGCCCTCGGGGGCGTGCAGCGCGCCGTCCCGTACCTCGGTCTCCCAGCCGTGGCGGTCGAGATGGGCGAGGGACACCGCCTCCAGCATCGCCTCGTCCCCCACCCGCTCGGCGACCCCCTCGATCACCAGGTGCAGGTCGGGGGCCTGCGCGGCCAGGACACAGCGGGGCTCCACGCCGAGGTGGGCGGTCTTGCGGGTGCCGGAGCCGGTGGCGAAGTGGGGGAACCCGCCGGTGACCACGGCGAGGATCGGCACGGTGTGCGGGGCGCCGTCCCGGGAGGTGGTGGAGAGCCAACACCAGTCGCAGCCGGCGAGGGCGGCCAGGGCCTCCGACCACGCCACGGGCGAGCCCTCCGCCCCCCGCAGGTAGGGCTCGGTGGTGACGGGCACGGGACTCGACGCTGCCATGACGCTCCGCTTTCCTCCGCTACCGGGCGGGGCGCGGCGGTGGGGCACCACCGGGCCCCGGCTGTCTCCCCAGCATCGCAAAGAGGTGTGACACCCGCAGATCGACACGGCGGCAGCCGGTCGGCCGAGGGCCCCGGGGCAGGGAACCTCCCCGCGTCCGGACGCACCGGAGCCCCGGTCCGTGGGGGACCGGGGCTCCGGCTACCAGTGGGCGGTTCCTTCACCCTTCACCGTCGGGGTGGGGGTCCACCGACGGCACCGACCTCGGCGGAGGTCAGTTCACGGGCGGGTAGGCGTTGGCCAGCAGCTCCCGGAACTGCGCGGAGAACCAGTGGCCGGCGATCGGCGCGTCCGGCAGGGCCCCGGAGGGGCTGAAGCCGTTACGGGCGTTGCCCTGGTAGGCCGGGTCGCACATCTCGTCGAAGCCCTTGCCCTCGTCGTTCGGGATCTCGCGGCTGGCGCCGTCCGACTCCCCCGGGGGCTTGATCCACACGTAGGCGTCGATCCCCGGCGCGGGCGCCGCGGTCGGGCGCTCACCGAGGCCGGCACCGGCCTGGTTGCACCAGTTGCCCTTGTTGTACCGCTGCTCGATCCGGCTGCCGTCGACGTAGGCGTCGACGCTGGTCATCGGACCCGGGCCGGTGGGACGGTTCGGGCCGCCCCAACCGTTGCGGGAGGTGTCGATGAGCATGCCGATGCCGCTGTCGAAGCCCTGGCGGACCAGCTCCTGGCGGAGGGCCTGCGCGAAGCTCTGCTCGTCGACGTAGTCGTTCCAGTCGACGAACTCCGACTGCCGCACGCTGACACCGTTCACCGTGTCGGTGACCTTGAAGTACGGCTCCACGGTGGGGCTGTAGTTGGAGGTGTTGGTGATGAAGCCGTGGACGTCGGCCGGGGTGGCACCCTCGGCGTTGGCGGCCTCGTAGAAGATCCGGGCCGACGGGACGAAGTTGCTGTCCCAGCCGATCCAGCCGTGGTGGGCGGCGTCGATGTAGTTGTAGACGTTGGGGATGGCGCCCAGGGTGGCCAGCGCGTGGCCGACACCGCGGACGTAGCCCCGGTTGGCCAGCATCCGGTCGCACATCTCGGTGGCGCCCTCGCTGTTGCCGACGTTGGTCACCAGGTTCGGCAGCGAGTCGATCTCGATGACGGCGACGATCCGCAGGTCCGAGTACTTCGGGTCGGACAGGATCTCCGCGATCGGGCCGATGTACTCGTCCTTGTAGCGGTCGAGGTCATCCGGCCCGAGCTCGCCGTTGGACGCCAGGGCGGCGCAGTCACGACCGGGCAGGTTGTAGATGACGACCTGGAAGACGAAGTTGTCGTGGTCCTGCGCCTGGACGACCGCCTCGTCGAGGTGCTCGCGCAGGCCCATGGTCCGGTTGCCCGCCTGGCCGGAGCCCTCGATGGCCGCGATGCGGTCCATCCAGACGCCGGTCGGGAGGTGGGCGATCGCCGAACCGCCCGGCTCGGAGGCCGCGTTGGCCGACCACTCCGGGTTCACGTAGACGCCGGCGCCCACGTAGGGGTTGTCGACGCGCTGGCCGGTGCCGGGACCGCCGGGGCCACCGGGACCGCCGGTGCCACCGTCGTTCCCGCCGTTGCCGCCCTCGTTGCCGCCGTTGCCGCCGTTCCCGCCGTTGCCGCCGTTGCCGCCGTTCCCGCCGTTGTCACCGGGGCCGCCGTTGCCGCCGCCGTCGTCGGAGCAGTTGACGCCGTTGACCGAGAAGGAGGTCGGGGCCGCGTTGGTCCCGGAGTAGCTGAAGTTCCCGCCGAAGCTCACCGAGGAGCCGGCCGCGATGGTGCGGTTCCAGTCGAGGTTGGAGACCGTCACGTTCGACCCGGACTGCGACCACTGGGCGTTCCAGCCCTGCTGGAGCTGCTGGTTGCCGCTGTAGGAGTAGGTGAGGGTCCAGCCGTTGATCGCGGCGGAACCACCGTTGTTGATGGTGATGTTGGCCGTGAAGCCGGAGCCCCAGTCATTGGTGGCGTAGTCGACCGAGCAACCGAGCGCGTTGGCGGACGCGGTGCCCTGCAGCAGGCCGCCGGCCCCGACACCGGCCGCGAGCAGCGCGGTGGCGGAGAGAATGGCTGTGCGCTGCGTGAAGCGCCGCTTGGGTGGGGGGTTGGTGCGGCTCATTACGGTCCTCTCAGGAGGTGTCTTCTGATGCGCCGTCCCGGGCGCCTGGCTGGTGGAACCGCTCCCACTGGTTGAAGGGAAGGTAGCCGCAACAACCGCCCCTCGCCAAGGGGTCGTTCGAGAATTGACGGGCCACCAGGGGCTTAACCAGGCCTTTGAGCTGAGCTTGCGTCAAGAGTATTGACGCTTCCGGGGGTTCCCCCGATCCTTGGGAGCGCTCCCACTGGTTTCCATGCTCACGTCAGCCGAGACCGGCCGACGCACGCTCCTCCCCCCGGGGCCCCTCCCGGAGGAACCCCCCATAGAGAGCCGCACGGAAGGGACCGTCCATGCGCTTCCGCAGCACCACCGATCCCACCGGAGGGCCGCCGCCCGGCGGACCGGGGCGCAGACGACGCCCCGCCCGGCGGATCGCCGTCGCCGCCATCGCCGCGATGGCCATGCCCCTCACCCTCACCACCGCGCTCAACGGCACCGCACAGGCCAACGAGCTGAACTGCGACGTCGTCTACACCACCAACGACTGGGGCTCCGGCTTCACCGCGAACATCACCATCAACAACCTCGGGTCCACCGCCATCGACGGCTGGACCCTCACCTACGACTACACCGGCAACCAGCAGCTCCAGCAGGGCTGGAACGCCCAGTGGTCGCAGTCCGGCCGCACGGTCACCGCCTCCAACATCGACTGGAACCGGGTCATCCCGGCCGGCGGCTCCACCGGCTTCGGCGGCAACTTCTCCTACTCCGGTACCAACGAGGCCCCCACCTCGTTCCGGGTCAACGGCGTGGTCTGCGGCGACGAGGTCACCGCCCCCTCCATCGTCGCCACCCCCTCCACCGTCGCCGTCGCCCCGGGCTCCACCGCGACCTTCGGCCTGCGGCTGTCCAACCAGCCCGAGGGCAACGTCACCGTCTCCGTCGCCCGCAGCTCCGGCGACACCGGCGTGAGTGTCTCCTCCGGCACCTCGTTGACCTTCACCCCGGCCAACTGGAACACCCCGCAGCAGGTGACGGTCTCCGCCGCCGACTCCGCGAGCGGCTCGGCCGTGGTCACCGCGTCCGCGCCGGGCCTGGAGCCGGTGAACGTCACCGTCACCCTGCTCAGCGGGGCCACCGGCGAGTACGAGGAGCGCTTCCTCGAACTGCACGCCATGGTCACCGACCCGGCCAACGGCTACTTCTCCGAGGAGGGCATCCCCTACCACGCGGTGGAGACCCTCAACGTCGAGGCGCCGGACCACGGTCACGAGACGACCTCCGAGGCCTACAGCTACCTCATCTGGCTGCAGGCGATGTACGGGAAGATCACCGGTGACTGGGGCCCCTTCAACGAGGCCTGGGAAACCATGGAGCGGTACATGATCCCCGGTACCGCGGATCAGCCGACCAACAGCTTCTACAACCCCTCCAGCCCGGCGACCTACGCCGCCGAGCACCCGGAGCCCTCGTACTACCCCTCGGCGCTCGAGTCGAACGTGCCGGTCGGCAGGGACCCGCTGGCCGCCGAGCTGTCCTCGACGTACGGCACCAACGAGATCTACGGCATGCACTGGCTGCAGGACGTGGACAACGTCTACGGCTTCGGCAACGCGCCGGGCGCCCCCTGCGCCGGCGGTCCCGAGACCGAGGGCCCGTCCTTCATCAACACCTTCCAGCGCGGCTCCCAGGAGTCGGTCTGGGAGACCGTCCCGCACCCGTCCTGCGAGGACTTCTCCTTCGGCGGCCCCAACGGCTTCCTCGACCTGTACGTGCAGGACGACGGCTACGCCGAGCAGTGGCGCTACACCAACGCCCCCGACGCCGACGCCCGCGCCGTGCAGGCGGCCTTCTGGGCCAAGCGCTGGGCCGAGGAGCAGGGCAACGGCGCCGCCGTCGCCGGCACCATCGCCAAGGCCGCGCAGATGGGTGACTACCTGCGCTACGCCCTGTTCGACAAGTACTTCAAGCGGGTGGGCAACTGCACCAACGCCCAGACCTGCCCGGCCGGTACCGGCCGCGACAGCGCCCACTACCTGCTGTCCTGGTACTACGCCTGGGGCGGCGCGCTCGACCCGTCCGCCGGCTGGGCCTGGCGCATCGGCGGCAGCCACTCGCACTTCGGCTACCAGAACCCCATGGCCGCCTACGCGCTGAGCACCGACCCCGACCTGATCCCGAACTCCCCGAGCGCGCGGCAGGACTGGGCCAACAGCCTCCAGCGCCAGGTCGAGCTGTACCGCTGGCTGCAGTCCCGCGAGGGCGGCATCGCCGGTGGCGTGACCAACAGCTGGGAGGGTTCGTACGACACCCCGCCGGCCGGCACCGCCACCTTCTACGGCATGTTCTACGACGAGGCCCCGGTCTACCGGGACCCGCCGTCGAACCAGTGGTTCGGCATGCAGGCCTGGTCGATGCAGCGGGTCGCCGAGCTCTACTGGGAGACCGGCGACGAGATGGCCGGCGAGGTCCTGGACAAGTGGGTCGACTGGGTCCTGGACGAGATCCACATCGGCGAGAACGGTGACTTCTCCATCCCGTCCACGCTGTCGTGGTCCGGCCAGCCGGACAACTGGAACCCGAACAACCCCGGCCCGAACAACGGCCTGAGCGTGACCGTCACCGGCCACAACCAGGACGTCGGCGTCACCGGTTCGCTCGCCAACGCGCTGCTGTTCTACGCGGCGGCCACCGGCGACACCGCCGCCCGGGACGCGGCCAAGGGCCTGCTGGACGCCCTGTGGGAGCACCGCGACGACATCGGCATCGCCGTCCCCGAGAGCCGCGGCGACTACTCCCGGTTCGCCGAGGAGGTGTACGTCCCGCCGGGGTGGAGCGGCACCATGCCCAACGGTGACGTCGTCGAGCCCGGTTCGACCTTCCTGTCCATCCGGTCCTTCTACGAGGACGACCCGGACTGGCCGAAGGTCGAGGCGTACCTCAACGGTGGGCCGGAGCCCGTCTTCGAGTACCACCGGTTCTGGGCCCAGGCGGACATCGCCATGGCCCTGGGCACCTACGCCGACCTGTTCGGCGACGAGTGACCCGGCGGTGCCGGCGTTCCCGGGCGGGTGACGCCGGCACCGCGACCCGGTCCCGTCCCCCCTGCCACCGGCGGGGGCGGGACCGGCCGGCGGCCGGGACGGCGCCGGTCCACGCGGCGGTCCGGGGGAGGACGACCCCCGGGCCGCCGCCCCGGCGTGTCCGCCCCGTCGCGGGTCGCCCGGGCTTCTCCCGACGTGCCGGATCCGGGTGATCGACCGAGCGCTGTCGGTCCCCCGGCGTAGGCTGGGTCACATGTGCGGACGCTATGCGATCAGCCGCCGGCCGGAGGAGTTGGCGGCGCTCTTCGACATCCGGCACCTGGCCGAGGACGTCGCCGACCTCGGCCCGGACTGGAACGTCGCGCCCACCAAGCGGGTCCCCGCCGTGCTGGAGCGTCCCCTGAAGGAGGCGGACGGCGGCACCGGGGAGGGCGGGCCGGTGCGGCAGCTGCGCCCGCTGCGCTGGGGCCTGGTTCCCTCCTGGGCCAAGTCGCCCGACGTGGGCGTGAAGATGATCAACGCCCGGGCCGAGACCGTGCACGAGAAGCCCTCCTACCGCAAGCCCTTCACGGCCCGCCGCTGCCTGCTGCCCGCGGACGGCTACTACGAGTGGCTCACCTTCCACGAGGAGCGGAAGGAGGAGGAGAAGGGCCGCCGCAAGCGCTCCCGCAAACAGCCCTGGTACATCACCCCCGTCGACGGCTCGGTGATGGCGCTGGCCGGCCTCTACGAGTTCTGGCGGGACTCCACCCTGCCCGACGATCACCCGGGGGCCTGGTGGGCGACGTGCACGGTCGTCACCACCGAGGCGGAGACCGATCCGCTGCCCGGGGTGGATCCCGCCGACGTGGGTCCGAACCGCCCCGGCAGCCTTTCCGACATCCACCCCCGGATGCCGCTGGCCCTCCCCCCGGAGCGGTGGGACGCCTGGTTGGACCCGGCGCTCACCGACCCCGAGCGGGTGCGCGGCCTGCTGGACCCGCCCCCACCGGGCGGCATGCACGCCCACCCCGTCGGCGTCGCGGTGAGCAACGTGCGCAACAACGGTCCGGAGCTGACGGAGGCGCTGGCCGCGCCGGAGGAGAGCACGCTGTTCTGA
>NZ_VKHS01000244.1 GCF_014141525.1 Streptomyces calidiresistens | reverse complement strand
GTGTCGTCCCCACCGGTGGGCGCCGGCCCACCCGACCCGGAGCCGGCGCCCACCGGTGGGGACGACACGGCGCGGGGTGCCGGGGGCCGTGCCGCCCGGCGCGGATCCCGTCCCGGCCCGGCGCCGGAGGCGGAGCTGTCGGCGGACGACGCCCGCCGGATCGTGCTGCGCGCCCAGGGGCTGCTCGGCGCGCCCGACCACCGCGCCGGCGTGCACGGCATGCTGCGCAGGCTGGGCGCGGTGCAGTTGGACACCATCTCGGTGCTGGCCCGCTCGCACGAGCTGGTTCCCTACGCCCGCCTGGGCGCCGTCGGCAGACCCGCCGTGGAGGCCGCCTACTGGACCCCCGGTCACTCCTTCGAGTACTGGTCGCACGCGGCCTGCATCCTCCCCATCGAGGACTGGCCGCTGTTCGCCTTCCGCCGCCGGGCCCGGCGCGCCCGGGGATACCGGTGGCACGAGTTGGAGGACTCCGCCGCCGCCCTCTCCGCGGTTCGGGAGCGGCTCGCCGCCGAGGGGCCGCTGACCGCGACCGAGCTGGGCGGCGCCAAGCGCGGCGGCCCCTGGTGGGACTGGTCGCAGACGAAGATCGCGGTGGAGTGGCTGCTGGACGTCGGTGAGGTGGTCTGCCGCGAGCGGCGCGGTTGGAAGCGGGTGTACGAGCTCGCCGAGCGGGCCGTCCCCGGGGACCTGTTCCACGACGACCTCGACGACGAGGTCTGCGTGCGGGAGCTGGTGACCCGGGCGGGGCGGGCCCTGGGCGTGGGCACCGTCGCCGACCTGGCCGATCAACACCGCCTGTCCGTCGCCTCCGTCGCGCGGGCGCTGCCCGGGACCGACCTGGTGCCGGTGGCGGTCGAGGGGTGGCGGGAGCCGGCGTGGGCGGACCCGACCGCGCTGCGGGAGCCGGCGCGCGGGCGGCACCGCACCACCCTGCTGTCCCCCTTCGACTCCCTGATCTGGGATCGGCGCCGCACCGAGCGGATCTTCGGCATGGTGCACCGGCTGGAGGCCTACACCCCGAAGGAGAAGCGGGTCCACGGCTACTTCGCGATGCCGGTGCTCGCCGGCGGGCGGCTGATCGCCCGGGTGGACCCGGCCCGGGAACGCGGCGGGGTCCTGGTCGCCCGGCGGGTCGGTTTCGAGGGCACCCCCGCCGCCGCGTCGCGGTCGGCGCCGGCGGTGGCCGCCGCACTGCGCGAGGCCGCGGGGTGGGTGGGGGCCGAGCGGATCCGGGTGGAGCGGGTGGTCCCGGCCACCGCCGCGCCGCCGCTGGTGGAGGCCCTCGGGGAGGCGGCGGACCCCGTGCCGGGGGGCATCGGCTCCTGAGGCCGTCGCGGCGGGCGCCACCCCGGGGGTGGCGTCCGGCGCGCCGCCGGTCCCCGCATCGGCCCGGGCCCGGGGTCGCCGTTCACGCGGTCCCCGGGGCCGGTGGCCGCGGGGACCGGCGGGCCGGTCCCTCAACCGCCCCCGAGGTCGAGGATCTTCTCCCGCACCGCGTACACCACGGCCTCCATCCGGGAGTGCAGTTGCAGCTTCTCCAGGATGTTCCGGACGTGGTTCTTGACGGTGTTCTCGCTGATGTACAGGTCGCGGGCGATCTCCCGGTTGTTCCTGCCGGTGGCGACGAGCTTGAGCACCTCCAGCTCGCGGGCGGTCAACCGGGGCGCCGGCACGAGGCGTTGTTCCTCGCCCGTGCGCTGGACCATCGCCTTGAACTCGGTGAGCAGTTTCACCGCCATCGAGGGACTGATCTGGGACTGGCCGTCGGCCACGGCCCGGATCGCGGCGGTGACCTCGTCGGTGGAGATCTCCTTGAGCAGGTACCCCGTGGCACCCGCCTTGATCGCCTCGTAGAGGTCGGCCTCCTCGTCACTGATCGTCAGCATGATGATCCGTGCGCTGGGGGCCACCTCCTTGATCGCGGTACACGCCTCGATCCCGCCCCGGCGGGGCATCCGCACGTCCATCAGCACGATGTCCGGCAGCAGGTCGGCGGCCTCGCGCAGGGTGCGCGGCACGTGGCCGTCGGGGCCGGCCGGGGCGGAGTAGGCGTTTCCGGTGCAGGGGGCGGGCGGCTCCAGTTCCCGGTCCACGCCGTCCAGACCGGCCGCGATCATCCCGGCGACGGCCAGGTGGGGATTGACGTCGCCGCCCGGCACCCGGTTCTCCAGGCGCAGCCCCGGGCCGTGGCCGACCACCCGCAGGGCGCAGGTGCGGTTGTCCGGCCCCCAGGCCACGGCGGTGGGGGCGAAGGAACCGGGACGGAAGCGCTTGTAGGCGTTGATGGTGGGCGCGTACAGCAGGGAGAACTCCCGCAGCGAGGCGAGTTGACCGGCGAGGAAGGACCGCATGGTCCGCGACATGTCGTCGGGACCGGACCCGGGCCCGGTCGCGAAGACGGGGCGGCCGGCCTCGTCGCGCAACGAGAGGTGGATGTGGCAGGAGTTGCCCTCCCGCTCGTCGTACTTGGCCATGAAGGTCAGCGAGACCCCCTCGTCCGCGGCGATCTCCTTGGCCCCGGTCTTGTAGATCGAGTGCTGGTCGCAGGTGGTCAGGGCGTCGGCGTAGCGGAAGACGATCTCGTGCTGTCCGAGGTTGCACTCGCCCTTGGCCGACTCCACGACCATCCCGGCGCCGGCCATGCCGTTGCGGATGCGGCGCAGCAGGGGTTCGATCCGGCCGGTGCCCAGCAGGGAGTAGTCGACGTTGTAGCGGTTCACGGGGGTGAGCCGGCGGTAACCGGCCTCGCCGGCGGCCTCGTAGCTCTCCCGGAAGACCATGAACTCCAGTTCCGTGCCGACCAGGGCGGTCCAGCCGCGTTCGGCCAGCCGTTCGAGCTGACGGCGCAGGATGCCGCGCGGACAGGCCGCCACGGGCCGACCGTCGGGCCAGGCGAGGTCGGCGGTGACCATGGCGGTGGCCGGGTGCCAGGGGACCCGGCGCACGGTGGTCGCGTCGGGGTGGAGGACGAAGTCCCCGTAACCGGTCTCCCAGGAGGACATGGCGTAACCGTCGACGGTGTTCATCTCCACGTCCACCGCCAGCAGGTAGGCGCAGGCCTCGGTGCCGTGGCGGAGCACCTCGTCGAGGAAGTGCCGGGCGGCGAACCGCTTGCCCTGCAGGCGCCCCTGCATGTCGGTGAAGGCCACGACCACGGTGTCGATCTCGCCGAGATCGACCCGGGCCCGCAGTTCCTCGACGGAAAGCGGGGGTGTGCGGTCCGCTGGGGTCACGAGTGGGCCCTCCCGATCACTGCTGCCGGATGCCATAGGGTACGGGTGCCCGGGTCGGACCCCCGTCCATGCGCGCCGTGGGAGTCGGCATCGGGAAACCACCATCCGGGGGCGCGTGGCACCGCGGCGCGCCGGCGGCGGACCCACGGGAGCGTGATCGTGGAACGGCGGGAGGCCCCGGCCGCGGCGGCGGCACCGATGATCGGGGTGAGCACCTATCTGGAACCGGTGGTCCGGTGGGGCCCCTGGGAGCTGCCCGCCGCGCTGCTGCCCGCCGACTACCACCGGCTGGTGCAGCGGGCCGGCGGCACGGCCCTGCTGCTGCCGCCGGACCCCGCGCCGGGCGCGGCACGGGCGGTGGTGGAACGGCTGGACGGCATCGTGGTGGCGGGCGGTCCGGACGTGGACCCCGCCCGGTACGGCGCCGGCCGCGACCCCCGGACCGGCCCGCCCGCACCCGAGCGCGACGCCTGGGAGACGGCGCTGATCGCGGCCGCGCTGGAGGCCGACGTCCCGCTGCTGGGGGTGTGCCGGGGCATGCAGCTGATGAACGTGGTGCTGGGCGGAACGCTGATCCAGCACCTGGACGGCCACGTCGGCGCACCCGGCACCTGGGAATTCCATCCGGTGCGACCGGTGCCGGGCACCCGACTGGCGGAGTTGCTGGGCCCCGGGACCCCGGAGGTCGCGACCCATCACCACCAGGCGGTGGACCGGCTCGCCGAGGGCCTGGTGGTCGGTGCCCGGGCGGCGGACGGGACGGTGGAGGCGGTCGAGCTGCCCTCCGCCGGGTTCGCGCTGGGGGTGCAGTGGCACCCGGAGGCCGGGGAGGACCTGCGGCTGATGGAGGAACTGGTCGTCCGGGCCGCCGACCGACGGTCAGGGCTTCCCCGTCCCGGCGGGCGGCAGCGGGTCGAGGAGGGCGGCGCCCAGCCGTCGGGGCGCCTCCACCAGTGAGGGGCCGTACCAGGTGAGCGAGCGCCCGTCGACGAGGGCGGCGGGCAGTTCCGGGAAGGCCTCCGGCCCGTCGTCCGGTCCGAAGGCGTACGGCTCGTCGGGAAGGACCACCAGGTCGGCACCGGCGGCGCGCAGCGCGGGCAGCGGGAGGCGCGGGTAGCGCTCGGCGTGGTCCGCGAGGAGGTTGTGGGCCCCCAACCGGCCCAGCAGGTCCCCGGCGAAGGTGTCGCGCCCCAGCACCATCCAGGGACGGCGCCAGATCGGCACCACCACCCGGGCGTCGACCACCGGCCGGCACGCGTGCCAGTTCTCGCGGGCCTCCTCCCACCACCGGGGACGGGGCAGCCGGCAGCCGGCCACCAGGACCCGCTCCAGTTCGTCGAAGGCCTCCCCGAGGGTGCGGATCACGGTGACCAGGACGGTCAGGCCCGCGGCGCGCAGCGCCTCGATGTCGGCGGGGCGGTTCTCCTCCTCGTTGGCGACCACCAGGTCGGGGGCCAGGGCGAGGATCCGCGCCGGGTCGGGGTTCTTCGTCCCACCGATCCGCTCGGCCGCGAGGTCGGCGGGGTGGGTGCACCAGTCGGTGACGCCGACCAGGAGGTCGGGGGCGCCGGAGGCGATGGCCTCGGTGAGCGAGGGCACCAGGCTGACGACCCGGCGGGGCGCGGGGCCGGCCCGGCCGGCGCTCACCGGGCCGCCCCCGCCACGGCCGACGGCTCCGGAACGGCCCCCGGCGTGCACAACAGGGCCGGGCCGGTGACCACCAGACCGGTGGGATCGCCGGGCCGCACCTCCACCGCCCCCGCGTGACGCACCTCCACCGGGCGTTCCAGCCCGGCCACCCGCACGGTGACCACCGCGTCGTGGCCGTAGAAGTGGACGTCCTCGACCGTGCCGCCGACCGCCGTCCCCGGCGGGCGGAGGAGGAGTTGTTCGGGCCGCAGCAGCACCGTGACCGGGGTTCCGGGCCCCACGGGCCCCGCGGGGCCGGCCGAGGCGTCCCCGGGCAGCCGGATCTCGCCGAGCGGGGTGCCGGCGCGGTCCCCGGCGGCGCCCTCCACCGTTCCGGGCAGGACCACGGCGTCGCCGACGAACCGCGCGACCCGGGCGTCCACGGGATGGTGGTAGAGCCGGCGCGGATCGTCCTGCTGGACGACGCGGCCGTCGCGGACCACCGCCACGGAATCGGCGACGGACAGCGCCTCCTGCTGGTCGTGGGTGACCAGCAGGGCGGTGGCGCCGCCGGCCCGCAGGGCGGCGCGCACGTCCGCGCGCAGGCCGTGCCGCAGGGAACTGTCCAGGGCGTTGAAGGGTTCGTCGAGCAGCACGAGGGCGGGGCGGGGCGCCAGCGCCCGGGCGAGCGAGACCCGCTGCTGCTGACCGCCGGAGAGTTCGTGCGGCATCCGCCGGCCGTGCTCGGCCAGGCCCACCAGGTCGAGCATCTCCGCCACCCTCCGGCGTCGCTCGGCCCGGGAGAGGTCGGTGAGCCCGAAGGCCACGTTGCGGGCGACGTCCAGATGGGGGAAGAGGGCGCCCTCCTGGGCCACGATGCCCACCGCCCGTCGTTCCGGCGGAACGTGGGTGCCGGGTGCGGTGAGCACCCGCCCGCCGACGGTGACGGTGCCGGCGTCGGCCCGCAGGAACCCGGCGATCACCCGCAGCAGGGTGGTCTTGCCGCAGCCGGAGGGGCCGAGGACGGCGACCAGGTCGCCCGCTCCGGCGTGCAGGTCCAGACCGCGCAGGACGGGGCCGTCGGAGCCGTGGGACTTCACGAGGCCACGGACGCTCAGGTCGTTCACGAGCGGTGTCTCCCCAGGAGGTGGGCGGGAACGGCGGCGATGAGGATCAGCGCCAGGGCGTAGGGGGCGGCGGCCGCGTGGGCCTGGTTCTCGGTGTGGGTCCACAGGCGGGTGGCCAGGGTGTCCATGCCGCTGGGCCGCAGCAACAGGGTGAGCGGCAACTCCTTCATGATGACCACGAAGGTCAGGGCCGCGCCGGCGGCGACCCCGGGGGCGGCCAGCGGGAGGGTGACCCTCCGCAGCACGGAGAGCGGACCGTGCCCCAGCGACCGGGCGACGTCCTCCAGGACGGCCGGGGACTGCTGGACGGCGGTGCGCACCCCGGTGACGGCCAGGGGGAGGAAGAGCGCCGCGTAGGCGATCACCAGCAGGGGGTACTCCTGGTACAGGGGCCGGGCGTAGCGGACCGAGAGGAAGACGAAGGCCAGCGCGACGGTGATGCCCGGCAGCGCGTGGGCGGCGTACGACGCCTGTTCCAGCAGGCGGGAGGCGCGACTGCGGTACCTGGCGGCGATCACGCCCACCGGCAGGGCCAGGAGCGTGGTCAGCGCGGCCCCGGCGGCGGCGACCGCGATCGTGGACCAGGCGGTGGCGGCGAGCGCGGCGGGCTGCCAGGCCGCGGAGGAGCCGGTGACGATCCACCACACCAGGGTGCCGACGGGCAGCAGCAGCGCGGCGGAGGCGATCGTCGCGCACCAGAGCAGGGCGAGGGGGGCGAGGCGGCCCAGGGG
>NZ_VKHS01000243.1 GCF_014141525.1 Streptomyces calidiresistens | reverse complement strand
GCCCCACCCGGTCGGACACCCCCGCCCGTCGGGCGGATATCCGGCGCGGGCGGGGTCCGCCGGGCGCTACCCTGGTGGCGTCCTGTCGTCGCTCACCATCCGAAGCTGGGAACCTCCACCACCATGGCTGCTGCATCGTTCATCTCCACCACCATCCCGTACGTCAACGCCAGGCCCCATGTCGGTCACGCCCTGGAGTTCGTGCAGAGCGATGCGTTCGCGCGGTACGCGGCCATGTCGGGGCGGGACGTGTACTTCCTCAGCGGATCGGACGAGAACAGCCTGAAGAATGTGCTGGCGGCGGACAAGGAGGGGATTTCCGCCCGCGAGCTGGTCGACCGCAATGTCGTCTTCTTCGAGAAAATGGTCGGCGACCTGGAGATCGACCTGACCCGATTCATCCGCACCAGCGTGGACGCCGACCACCTGGAGGGCGCGGCCGAGATCTGGCGCCGGATCGCCGCCGCCGGTGACCTCTACACCAAGGACTACGAGGGCCTGTACTGCGTGGGCTGCGAGCAGTTCTACGCCCCCGCCGAACTGGTGGACGGCAAGTGTCCCGAGCACCTGGTCGAGCCCGAGACGATCTCCGAGCGCAACTACTTCTTCCGCCTCTCCCGCTACCAGGACCGCCTGCTGGAGCTGCTGGAATCCGGTGAGCTGCGCATCGTCCCCGAGACCCGCCTCAACGAGGTCACCAGCTTCGTGCGCGCCGGCCTCGCCGACATCAGCATCTCCCGCTCGATGGAGCGTGCCCGGGGCTGGGGCATCCGGGTCCCCGAGGACCCCGAGCAGGTGATGTACGTCTGGATCGACGCGCTCACCAACTACATCAACGCCCTCGGCTGGACCCGCGGCGACGAGCACTACGAGCGCTTCTGGGAGAACGCCGAACACCGCGTCCACGTGGTCGGCAAGGGCGTCACCCGCTTCCACGCCGTCTACTGGCCCGCGATGCTGCTCTCCGCCGGACTGCCGCTGCCCACCGAGATCGTCGTGCACGGCTACATCACCGCCTCCGGCCAGAAGCTCAGCAAGTCCCTGGGCAACGTGGTGGACCCGACCGACCTGATCGACCGCTTCGGCACCGACGCCGTGCGCTACTTCCTGCTCGCCGACGTCTCCCCCTTCGGCGACGCGGACTTCAGCGAGGAGCGCCTGGTCCAGCGGTACAACACCGACCTCGCCAACGGCCTGGGCAACCTCCTCAGCCGGGTCACCAGCATGATCGTCCGCTACCGGGACGGCGCGGTGCCCGCTCCCGGCCCGGTGGAGCGCCCCGAGGAGGAGCTGACCGCCCAACTGCTGGAGAGCGACCGCGCGATGCACGCGGCGATGGAGGGCTACGACCACCGCGAGGCGCTGGCGAAGGTGTGGGACCTGGTGCGGCGCACCAACGCCTACGTGGACGAGCGCGCCCCCTGGCACCTCGCCAAGGCGGGTGACGACGCCTCGAACGCCGCCCTGGACACCACCCTGCACCACCTCGCCGGCGCGGTGCGGCAGATCGGTCGGCTGCTCCAGCCGTTCCTGCCCCGGCCGGCCGCCGCGGTGCTGGAGGCGCTGGGCAGCGATCCGGTCAAGGTGCCGGGAGCCGACCGCTGGCTGGAGGACCTGACCGGGACGCCGGTGAGCAAGGCCCGCGCGCTCTTCCCGCGCATCGAGGTGCCGGCCGAGGACTGATCGACGCCGTTCGCGACCGTCGCCCCGGGCCCCTCCCCTTGCGGGAGGGACCCGGGGCGACGGTGTGTCGGTCGGGCCTCGGTCGGGTGCCGGGCGGGGCGGTCTCAGGAATGCATCCGGGTGCCCTTCAGCGCCCGGTCCACGGCGTTGCGGGGGCCGTGGACGGCCAGGCCGACGAGGTCCAACCGATCGCGGGGCACACCCCGCACGGCGGCCCGGTTGTCCCGGTCGTTGCCGGTGGCGAAGAGGTCTGCGGTGAAGACCGCCACCGTCAGCCCCCGGTCCACGGCGCGTCGGTGCGCCGCGCGCAGCGCCTCCCCGTCGGCCTCCCGCACCACCACGGGCTGTCGGAACATCGCGGCGTACCGGGTGCCGTCGGCGTCCTCGTAGGGCTCGCCGATCAACCCGGGGTGGGCTCCGGCGAGACCGCCGGAGAGGAAGGCGGTGACGTTCAGGCGCTGCCAGACGGGCAGGTCCTCGCGGAGCACCACGGCGATGCGGGTGGCGCGGGGGTCGAAGCGGGCCGGCTCCTCGGCCGGTCCGGGAGCCGGCTCCCCGCGGGGCCCGGTGTCGGTGGGCCCGGTGTCGGTGACCCTGGTGTCGGTGCTCGTGGTGTCGGTGGGCGTGGCGTCGGTGGGCGTGGTGATCATGGCCCCAGCCTTCCCCGTGCCGGGGGACCCGGTCTTGTACGATCCTGACGTGCCGGGAAGGCCCGCCGGGGACCGTCGTTCCCGCCTCCTGTCCCGCAGCCCCGCCGTCGGGGGCGTGCGGGAGGTCCTCCGCGCCCATCTGGTGGACCACGCCTACCCCCTCCACGCCCACGACACCTGGACGGTGTTGCTGATCGACGACGGGGTGGTCCGCTACGACCTGGACCGCCGCACCCACGACGCGCCCACCCCCCTGGTGACCCTGCTGCCCCCGCACGTCCCGCACAACGGTGCCCCCACCACGCCGAACGGGCTGCGCAAGCGCGTGCTGTACCTGGAGGAGTCCCTGCTGGGCCGCGACCTCGTCGGCCCGGCGGTGGACCGCCCCGGCCTCCCCGATCCGCTCCTGCGCTCCCGCCTGCACCGCCTCCACCTGGCCCTGGCCCGGCCCGGTGAGGAGTTGGAGGCCGAGACCCGACTGGCCTTCGTCGTCGAGCGGTTGCGCACCCGGTGGCTGCGACCCTCCGCCGACGGGTCCGCGCCGGGCCCCCGGACACCGGTGGGGCCGGCCGACCGGCTGCGGGAGCTGCTGCACGCCCGGGTCCGCGAGGGGGTGACCCTGGCGGAGGCCGCCGACCTCCTCGGCGTCCACCCCACCCATCTGGTGCGGGCGTTCACGCGGCGCGTGGGGATGCCGCCGCACGCCTACCTGGTCACCCTGCGGGTGGACCTGGCCCGCCGGCTCCTGCTGGAGGGGTGCCCGCCGGCGGAGGCCGCGGTGCTCGCCGGTTTCCACGACCAACCCCACCTCACCCGGCACTTCCGCCGGGTGCTCGGGGTCCCGCCGGGGCGATGGCTGCGCGGGACCGGCTGAGCCGGTCGCCGGACCCGGCTCCGCCGCCCGGTGGGTGATCGGGCCGTCCCCGCTTCCGCCCGGTGTGGCAGCATGGCGTAACCGGCCCCGTCCGCGCGGTGGTGGAACGCCGGGGCCGGGACGACCGCGAACCCGAGCGGAGGGGCGGGCCCTTGACCAGCGAGCGCAGCACGCCACGACCGAGCCGTGAGGACATCGCCCTGCGCGCCCGGGCCCTCATCGAGCAGGAGGACCCCCGGCCGGCGCGGGTGGAACACCATCTCGCTCCCTACCTGCCCAAGGGCTCCTCCCCGGACCAGGCGCACTGGGCCGCCGCGGTCGCGGTGGCGGCCCTCGACGCCCACCCCGAACTCGACCGACGCCGCCGTCGGCAGCGGATCAGCAGCCGAACGGGGCGACCCATCGGCCGCACCGAGTGGGCGATCGCGATCGGTGTCCTGCTGATGATGACCCTCGTCCTCCTCGGGGTGGCCGGGGCCGCCCTCGTGTGGCTCTGGACCCTGGTGCTCTGAGCCCTCCCCCTTTCCCGCACCGCCGCGACCCCGGCGCCGTCCGTGAGGCCGGCTCAGTAGGGCTGCGGGATACGGCGCGGCATGAAGACACCGAGCGAGATCATCCCGAGCCCCAGGCCGAAGTGGAGCCAGTCCACGGCGGTGTTGAGCGGCACGAAGTTGGCGTCGCTGTCGTGGTCGATGACCATGCCGTAGATCCACAGCGCGATGTAGACCAGTCCGCCGCCGATCAGGTAGATCCGGGAGAGCGGCACGGTCCGGGCCATGACCAACCCCGCGACGCCGAAGGCCAGGTGCACCAGGTTGTGCAGGATGGATACCTGGAAGAGGTCGAACAGCATGGCCTCGGATCGGTGTCCGGCGAACTCGATGTCCTCGAAATTCGTGGTGATGCCGGGGACGAAGCCCAGGACCCCGATGACGAGGAACACCACCCCCACCAACAGGGCGGCGAGACTCACCGGTGCCCGACGGGTCCTCGTGGAACGCTCCTGGGATGCCATCTGTCGTGTCCCGCCTCTCGGATCGCCTTGGTGCCGACCCGTCCACGGGTACCCCCGCACCGCGAACCAAACCTCGGCCCCCGGCGGGGAGGCCCCGGAGCGGACGCGAACGGGCCCGCCGCCCCGGATGGAGGGGCGACGGGCCCGGGCTCGCGGCGCGGGGGTGGCCGTGGAGGGGCCGGTCAGACCCGTGCGGGTTCCCCGGCCGGTTCCTCCGGCTCGACGGGCTCGCCGGCGTCGGCGGCCAGCTTCTCCGCCCCCGCCCGCCCCGACGTGTCGGGGCGGGCCAACTTCTCGCCCTCGACGTCGACAGCGGGGACGATCCGGTCCAGCCACGCCGGCAACCACCAGGCGGAGCGGCCGATCAGGGCCAGCACGGCGGGCACGATCGCCATCCGGACCACGAAGGCGTCCAGGAGGACCGCCACGGCCAGGCCGAAGCCGATCGTCTTGATCATGGCCTCGGAGGAGCCGATGAAGCCCGCGAAGACGGAGATCATGATGATCGCGGCGGCGGTGACCACCCGCGCGCCGTACCGGAAACCGGTGACCACGGCCTCGCGCGGGGACTCGCCGTGCACGTACGCCTCGCGCATCCGGGTGACGAGGAAGACCTCGTAGTCCATCGCCAGCCCGAAGACCACGCCGATCAGGAAGATCGGCATCATGCTCATGATCGGCCCGGTGACCTCCACGCCGAGCAGCCCGGCACCCCAGCCCCATTGGAAGACCGCGACCACGGCGCCCAGGGCGGCCAGCACCGAGAGCAGGAAGCCGGCGGCGGCCTTCAGCGGCACCAGCAGGGAACGGAAGACGAGGACCAGGAGCAGGAAGGCCAGGCCCACCACCAGGGCCAGGTACGGCACCATGGCGTCGCTCAACTTCCGCGACATGTCGATGCCCATCGCGGTCAGACCGGTGACCAGCACGTTGTCGCCGGTCTCCGCGCGGATGGCGGTGACCAGGTCCTCGGTCTCGGTGCTGCTGGGACGGAAGGCGGGGATGACCGTCATCATCGCGGTGTCACCGGCCTCGTTGAAGACCGGCGGCACGGCGGCCACCACGCCCTCCGTGCCGGAGACCGTGGCGAACACGGCGTCCGCCTCGCCCTGCGGGTCGGCGACGGCACCGGTGTCCACGACCACCAGCAGGGGGCCGTTGAAGCCCGGGCCGAACCCCTCGGCGAGCAGGTCGTACGCCTTGCGCTGGGTGCTCTCCGGGGAGTGCGACCCCTCGTCGGGCATCCCCAGTTCCAGGCTCGCCACCGGTATCGCCAGCACGCCCAGACCGACGACGGCGGTGACCAGGACGACCACCGGCCGGCGCAGCACCAGCCGGGCCCAGCGGGTGCCGTGGTTCGGCTTCGCGGCCCGGTCCTTCGGGGTGTCGGCGGGGGCCGGGGCATCGTCCCCGGTGGGGTTCCCGGCCCGGGCCGCGAGGCGCTCGCGGCGGGGCAGCACCCGTTCCCCCGCGAAGCCG
Organism: Streptomyces calidiresistens; assembly: GCF_014141525.1. GTDB lineage: Bacteria > Actinomycetota > Actinomycetes > Streptomycetales > Streptomycetaceae > Streptomyces > Streptomyces calidiresistens. Next base: position 1,027 of record NZ_VKHS01000243.1, on the reverse strand, counting down.
AACAGCGCGGGGGCCAGGGTGACGGCGATCAGCACCGCCACGATCACCGCGCCGGCGGCGGCCAGACCCATCTTGGTGAGCAGCGGGATGTTCACCACGACCAGGCCGGCGAGCGCGATGACCACGGTCAGGCCGGCGAAGACCACCGCCGAGCCCGCCGTGCCCACCGCCCGGCCGGCCGCCTCCTCGCGGTCGGGGGTGTCGGCCAGTTCGGCGCGGTACCGGGAGACGATGAACAGGGCGTAGTCGATGCCCACGGCCAGGCCCAGCATCACGGCCAGCACGGGGGTGGTGCTGTCGAACTCCAGCGGCGTGGCCAGGACGGTGATCACGGAGACCGCGATCCCGACGCCGATCAGTGCGGTCAGCAGCGGCAGGCCGGCCGCGATCAACGAGCCGAGGGTGATGACCAGGACCATCGCGGCGAGCAGCACGCCGATGATCTCGGCGGTGAAGCCGCCGATCTCCTGGAACAGCGCGTCGCCGCCGACCTCGACGGTCAGGCCGGCCTCCCGGCCGAGATCGGCCGCCGCCAGGAGGGCGTCGCGGTCGGCGTCCTCCAGCTCGATGCCCTTGACCGTGTAGGAGACCTGGACGTAGGCGATGTCGCCGTTGGGCCCGATCGCCCCGGTCTCGAAGGGATTGGCCACGGCCGCCACCCGCTCGGAGCCGGCGGCCAGTTCGGTGACCACGTCGGTGACGGCCGCGGCGTTCCCGGGGTCGTCCATCCGCTCGCCCTCCGGCGCCTTGAGGACCACCCGTGCGGTGGCCCCGTCGGCGGCCATGCCGGGGAAGCGCTCCTCGATCAGGTCGAAGGCCTCCTGGGCCTCGGTGCCCGGCATGGTGATGGAGGAGGAGGTGGAGGAGGGGGTGAGTGCCGCGCCGGTGCCGGCGGCGGCCAGCAGCGCCACCCAGATCAGGGCGATCAGGCGTCGCCGTCGGAAGGCGAACCTTCCCAACCGGTAGAGGAGTTGAGCCACGAGGTCATCCGTTTCCGTGAATCGGTGGAGAGGGGGCGGCCGAGGGG
>NZ_VKHS01000242.1 GCF_014141525.1 Streptomyces calidiresistens | reverse complement strand
CCACCGACCACCGGCCCCGGCCGGACCACCCCACCCCGAACGACACGGGAGAATGAGCGCATGAGCACTGCCGAGACCGACCGGACCCCCAACGCGGGGAAGAAGGCCAAGGACCTCAACGAGGTCATCCGCTACACCGCCTGGTCGGTGTTCCGCCTGCGCGACGTGCTGCCGGAGGACCGCTCCGGGCTCGCCGAGGAGGTCACCGAGCTGTTCGAGCAGCTCGCCGCGAAGGACGTCGTCGTGCGCGGCACCTACGACGTATCCGGGCTGCGCGCCGACGCCGACGTGATGGTCTGGTGGCACGCCGAGACCTCCGACGCGCTCCAGGAGGCCTACAACCTCTTCCGCCGCACCCGCTTCGGCCGCACCCTCGAACCGGTGTGGTCCAACATGGCGCTCCACCGCCCGGCCGAGTTCAACAAGGCCCACATCCCGGCCTTCCTCGCCGACGAGCGGGCCCGCGACTACGTCAGCGTCTACCCCTTCGTGCGCTCCTACGAGTGGTACCTGCTGCCCGACGAGGAGCGCCGGGCGCTGCTCTCCGAGCACGGGAAGATGGCGCGCGGCTACCCCGACGTGCGGGCCAACACCGTCGCCTCCTTCTCGCTGGGCGACTACGAGTGGATCCTCGCCTTCGAGGCCGACGAACTGCACCGCATCGTCGACCTCATGCGTCACCTGCGCGCCTCCGGGGCCCGCCGGCACGTCCGGGAGGAGATCCCCTTCTACACCGGTCGGCGCCGTTCGGTGACCGAGCTGGTCGCCGGCCTGGCCTGAGGGACGATGCCGCCGGGCGCGGCGGCCGGTCGGTTCCCGCCGCCGCGCCCGGCCGCCGTGCTCCGGGCGGGTGGTCACCCGGGGAGCGGCACGAACCCCGGCACACCGCCCGGCAGCGCGCCCCGCGCCGGCGGCAGCGCCTCGGCGAGGAGCGCGCCCGCGCCGGCGAGCGGTGTCCCGTCGAAACCGGGGGTCCGCCGTTCGGGGCCCGGCGTCGTGCCGTCCTCCTCCACCGGGTCGGTCCCACCCTCCCCGGTCGCCGGCGGCCACGGCTCCGGCTCCGCGCGCCCGGCGCACGTCCTGTCGCCCGCCGGCACCGCGCCGTCCACCAGGTACGCCCGGATCAGGGCGTCCACGCAGGCGTTGCCGCCGATCACACCGTGGTTCCCGGCGCCCCGCTCGAGAACCGTGACGGAACCCGGCAGCCGCCGTGCCACCTCCGACGCCCCCCGGGCGGGCGTCGCCGCGTCCCGCTCCGCCTGCACCAGCAGGATCGGCGGCAGCGTCCCCGGCTCAGCCTGCACGTCCACCGGCCGCACCTGCGGCCCCGTCCAGTGCCGGCAGGGCAGATTGAGCCAGGCGTTCTCCCAGGTCTCGAACGGGGCCTCGCGGGCCATCAGCGAGTGGTCCGCGTCCCAGCGCTCCCACGACCGGGGCCAGGGCGCGTCCGAGCACTCCACCGTGGTGTAGACGGCGTTGGAGTTCTCCCGCCGGGCCATCCCCGCCGGGTCGGTTCCGGGGCGCGAGGCACTCAGGACCGGCTCCGGGTCCCCGGCCGCGAACGCCACCAGGGCCGCCGCGGCCCCCGGCCAGGCCGCGTCGGAGTACGCCACCGACAGGTACGCCTCGTGCACCTCCTTGGAGCCGACCACCCCCTCCAGGGGTTCGGCGTCCACGGCGTCCATCAGCGCGTCGACGGCGCGCTGCACGTCCTGCGCGGTCTCCCCGAGCCCGTGGACGTCGTGGTGGCGGGCGACCCACTCCTTCCAGTCCGACCAACGGCTCTCGAAGGCGAGGGACTGCAGGAGGTTGCTGTCGTACCAGATGGCCACGGGGTCGGGATCGACGACGCTGTCCAGCACCATCCGGCCCACGCTCTCCGGGAAGAACGTCGCGTACACCGAGCCGATGTACGTGCCGTAGGAGGTCCCCAGGTAGTCCAGCCGCTCCTGACCGAGGGCGGCCCGCAGCACGTACAGGTCCCGGGCGTTGTTCGGGGTGGTGTGCGCCCCGGCCCACTCGCCGCGGTTGGCGGGGCACCCGGCGGCGTACTCCGCCGCCCGGCGGTCCATCTCCCGCTTGAACTCCGCGGAGGGCGGGCGGGGGGCGATCCCGGGGCCCCGACCGAACAGCTCCGGATCCGTGCAGGAGACCGGAGCCGACGGGCCCACCCCGCGCGGGGCCCAACCGACCATGTCGTACGCCGTGTTCAGCTCCCGCCACACGGGGGTGGCCAGCCGCAGCGGGAACAGGGGGAAGGACATGCCGTTGCCGCCGGGACCGCCCGGGTTGTAGAGCAGGGCACCGCGGCGCTCCTCCGGCGGACCGCTCGCCGTCAACCGGCTGACGTGCAGATCGAAGGAGTCCCCCGAGGGGTCGGCGTAGTCGACGGGAACGGACACCGTGCCGCACTCGATGGGATCGGGCAGGCGCGTGGAGGGATCGCAGGGTCCCCACTCGATCCCGACCCGGCCGGCCCGCTCGGCGGCGAGCCGGGCACCGGCCGCCTCGGCGGGGGAGTCGGGGGCGGTGATGTCCGGTGCCCGCTCCCGGCCCGTATCGGTGGTCCCGGTCGTATCGATCGCCCCGGCGGGGGTGCCGGCGGTCCCGGCCAGCAGGGCCACCGCGATTCCGGTCGCCACCGCCAACCCCGTGCGACGGGGGCGGCGGGCCCGCCCCTTCCCCTCCACCGGTCGGTTCCGCCGTGTCTCGACGCCCTGCGTCACACCCGTTCCCTCCGCCGTGCCGATCGGAGGGCAGATCCTGCCGCCGGCGGGAGCGGGCCCGGTGTCGCCGCGCCGCCCCGTTCGACCCGATCCCCCCGAACGAGCGACCTCTTCCGGAAGGGCGCCTTTATAGGGGTATGGTTTTGTAAACCGTACCCCTATAAGTGAGGTGAGGATGGAGAAGCCCTCGGAGGTCTTCGACCGGGACCGGGAGTGGTCGGCTCTGGTGCGCTTCGCGACGGACGACCGGCCCGGAGCCACCCTCGGGGTCGTCTCCGGACGTCGGCGCCAGGGGAAGACCTTTCTGCTCGATGCCCTGTGCCGAGCCTCGGCGGGCTTCTATTTCGGTGCCACCGAGGCCACCGACATCGAGTCCCTGCGCCGGATCGGTCGTGCTCTCACCGAGTACGCCGCGCCCCCCGGGCCCCACCACTTCCAGGATTGGACCGAGGTCCTCGACACTCTTCTCGCCCTGGGGGAGGAGCGGCCGGTCACCGTGGTCATCGACGAGTTCCCCTACCTTGTCAAGGCGAACCCCGAGCTCCCCTCCATCATTCAGCAGGCATTCGGACCGCTTCGGGACCGGCGAAGGCGTTCACGCACCCGCCTCCTGTTGTGCGGGTCCGCCATGTCTTTCATGGGGCGATTGCTGGGGGGTGGTGCCCCGCTGCGGGGGCGCGCGGGGTTGGAGTTGGTGATCCGGCCCCTCGACCACCGGGCGGCGGCGGAGTTCTGGGGCCTCACCGACCCCCGACTCGCCCTCGCGGTCAACGCCGTGGTGGGCGGTACGCCCGCCTATCGCAACGAGTTCGTCCGCGGCGACACCCCACGGGACATGGAGGACTTCGACGCCTGGGTGACGCGCACCGTACTCAACCCGGAGACCCCGCTCTTTCGCGAGCCCCGGTATCTCCTCACGGAGGAGCCGGATATAAGAGACCCGGCTCTTTACCTGGCGGTGCTGTCCGCAGTGGCGGAGGGGAACGCGACCCGGGGAGGTATGGCCGGGTACCTGGAGCGCAGAGCGACCGATATCGCCCACCCCATCAATGTGCTGGAGGACGCCGGCCTGCTGCACCGTGAGGTCGATGCCTTCCGGGACAATCGCAGCACCTATCGGATCTCCGAGCCTCTCATCGGTTTCTATCAGGTCATCATGCGTCCGGTGTGGGATCAGCTGGAACGCCCGGGTGCGGCGGAGCGGGTGTGGCAGGCGAGTCGACGACGGTTCGTGAGCAATGTTCTCGGGCCGCGTTTCGAGCAGGTGTGTCGTGAGTGGGCCCTTCATCACGCCGACCCCGAGCTGTTCGGAGGGCTTCCCTCACGGGTGACGCACGGAGCCGTGAACGACCCGACCGAGCGGGTCTCCCGCGAAGTGGACGTGGCGGTCGCCGGACTCCCCGACGGTAACCGGCTCAGCTTGCTCGCCATCGGTGAGGCGAAGTGGAACGAACCCATGGGAATGGGGCACCTCGCCCGGCTGGAGAGGATCCGCGAACTCATCGCGCGTGGAGGACGGTACGACACCTCGCACACCCGCCTGCTCTGTTTCGGGGGCGCGGGATTCGCGGAGGGGTTGCGCGAGCGGGCCGGGCGCCCGGGCTCGGACGTGGCCCTCATCGGACCGGAGGACCTGTACCGGGCGGGTTGACCGCCCCGTCCCCTCCGCTCACGGACTCCCCGTTCGAAGGGCGTACCCCGGCGCCGGGTTCGTGTCCTCGGGGGACGTCACCGAGCCTTTTCCAACCTCATGTGGTCGAGGCGAGGTGAGGGGCCGGGACGGCTTTGACCGGGTCGGTGATGCGGGTGGTGGAGCACTGCGGGCGACGTGGGAGTCGCCGGGACTTCAAGGTGGCCACGGCCTGTTCGGCCGGCGCCCGGATCCTCGTCCGGCTGCGGTGGTGGGCCCGCTGCCCGGCGGATGAGGTTCTCCCCTCGGCCGCGGTAGGGGGTGCGCACGGTGCCACCGGCACCCCGGGAGCTCTTATCCGCCCGACAGGGAACGTTCACCCGGGTCAGAGCGTCGATGATGCCCCGGGTGCGGGCCGCGCGGATGTCGTGGACCGCTCCCGGCAGCGCGGGTGAGGCCCACCACCGGCGTCCGTGGGGGCACCTCCCGGCCCAAGGCCGGGGGAGTGTGACCGCACCGCGGATGGGACGGGACCAACCACGCCCGGCGGCCGGGGGGAAAGACGCCGCCACCGGGTCCCGGCCGCGGCCCGCTGCGCGGTGGGGAGTTCCGACAGGTGGTGCGGGGCCGAAGTGGAGGGATCCACTCCCGGCGGGTGGACAAGCACGACGAAGCTCCCGGGTGAACGAGTGATCCCGGTCGTGAATCCATCCACCGGGAGCTTCGCTCTTTCCCCCACCCGGTCCCCGCCCCTGTGCCTTCCGGGCTCGGCCGGCTTGGAAAAGGCTCACGGAAGGCAAATTGCCGAGGAGGGATAAGTCCTGCGGTGCTATGAGCTGCAGAGAGGTCTCAAGGGGGTGAATGTGGATTATCGGAGGCCCGGGCAGGTGGAATTCGGTGTTCCCTCGGAATTCATTGGGGCTGGGCGGGAGGAGGTGCTTCTGTCTCTTCCGTTCCGGGGTGAGGGTTCCGGACTTCCGTCGGAGGTCGGGAAGGTGGCATCTGAAATCTTCCGGGAAATTTTGACCCTTTACGGGATTTCCGGTTTTATTTGTGTCGGCACTGCTCCGGGCTTGGTGGGCGAAGAATTTTCAGCCGCTTCACCTGCGGTGGCGACTTTCGATCTTCCAGGGGTCGCCCTTCCCGGAGGGGTGGCGGAAGGGATGCTTATCGACTTCTTGAATCGCCGTCGATCCGGTTGACAGGGGAGACTGTTCGCACTCCCTGTCGGGCGGACGGTCGTGCTGAAGGTGTCAGGGGATTCGATGCCCAGCCGTCGGAAAACGAGGGGTTTGAAGAGGGTGTGATCGAGGTCGGGGAGGTGGTTTCTTTCGTCCCCATTGTTGCCCCGGGTGAATCCGAGGGGAATCACGTATTGTGCTTCCGCTTTTCTGTGGTGCGGCTCGACTGCTGGGATTCCTTCACGTCGTTGGTGGCATCTGTTTTTGCAAGCCTGGAGTTTTCGGCTTACGATCCGAATCAGGTGTTCTCTGTTTCTCGTCTTCTTCTCGGGAGTGTCGAAGGGGTAAATGGGGTGGGCTGCGCCGAACGGGTGAGCGGGGACGACTGCGGGGCAGGTGGTCGGGTAGCGTGCGGTACCGGGGTCGTAGGTGTTCGGGCCGGGCGTCCGAACGGCTGGGGGTGCGGCGTGTTCGAGGACTTCCTCTCCCGGTTGGACGGCCGGCGGCGGCTCTCGCTGACCGTCGTGCCCGACGAGGAGCCGGCCCACGGCGAGGCGCGCGAATACGTCATCGCCGCCCACGAGTTCGGCTACCGCATGACCTCCCATCGGGTCGCCCCCAGCGGCGCCTTCCGGCTGGACCTGGTGCGCGACGACCACCCCGCCGCCCGTGAACGCGCGCGGCGCGCCGCCGACCGCTTCCGCGACGGGTGTTCCTGGCTCCCGGCTCCCCCCGATCCCACCGGCTACGCGGTGCATCCCCTGCGGGCGGGGGAGGCGCTGATGGCGCTGCACGAACACCACCGATGGTCGCCGCGCGCACGGCGCGCCACGGCCCTCGGGATCATCCTCTTCCTCCTCGCCGCGGCCGTGTGGTGCGCCCTGGACGCGGTGTGGTTCCCCTGGCTGACCCTGGTGCTCCTGCTCCCGCCGCTGCCGGTCGCCCACTGGTACCTGCACGGCGAGCGCCGCGCCGGGGAACCGGCGCGGGAGGAAGCGGCCGTCCTGCGCCGCTACGAGGCGCAGTGGAGGCGCGATGAGGGCGCCACTCCCGCCGGGGGCACCGCGCGCCCCTGATGGCGACCCGGCACCCCGGGTCCGCCCTGCCGACCCGCCGAGCCGAGGTCCCGGGAGCCGCGCCCGGGCCGCCGAAAGCCCCTCGGGCGTTCCCGCCCCGGCCCCTGTCTCTTATACAC
>NZ_VKHS01000241.1 GCF_014141525.1 Streptomyces calidiresistens | reverse complement strand
CCCCCGCCCTGCCCCGCCTGCCGGGGGACCGGGACGAGCGACCCCGGTTCGCCCGACGCACCGCCCGCCTGGAGCCCGAGTGCTGGAAGGCCCTGACCGCCGAGGCCGCCCGACGCGGGCTGACCCCCACCGCCGTGCTGCTCGCCGCCTACGGCGAGACCCTCGCCGAATGGTCCGGCGGGGACCGGCTCTCCCTCACCCTCACCCTCTTCGACCGCCCGGCCGGACTCCCCGGCGCCGAGGACGTGGTCGGCGACTTCACCACCCTGATGCTGCACGCCGTCGACCGGAGCGCGGACACCTGCTTCGCCGACGCCGCCCACCGCGCCCAGCGCACCCTCTTCTCCGACCTGGAGCACCGGGAGTTCTCCGCCCTGGAACTCCTGGCGGAGAAGGCCTCGCGCACCGGCCGCACCGAGTCGGTGCCGGTGGTCTTCACCAGTGCGTTGGGCCTGTCCGCCCCGCTGGGCGGCACCCACGACCTGGACTGGGTCGGCACCCCGGTGTACGGGGTGAGCAGCACCCCGCAGACCTGGCTCGACCACCAGGTGCTCGAACAGCACGGCGCCCTGCTGCTCCAGTGGGACGTCCAGGAGACGGTGATCCCGGCCGAGGAGGCCGACCGCGCCTTCGCCGCACACGTGGCCCGGGTTCGGCGCCTGGCCGAGGCGCCGGAAGCCTGGGACACCCCCCGACCGGGGGCCCCGGCGGACGGGACCGCCGCGGCCCGTCCCGTCCCGGGCACCCCCGCTCCGGTACGGCGGGCGGCCGCGGACCCCGACGGGATCGTGATGCCGCTGCGCACCGGGGACGGCGACGGGACCCCGCTGTTCCTGATCCACCCCTCCGGCGGCGACATCCTGTGCTACGGCGAACTGGCCCGCACCCTCGCCGGTCCCCGACCGGTCCTCGCCCTCACCGACCCGGAGCTGACCGGTGGTCGGGGACCGACCACCATCCCGGAGATGGTGGAGCGTTACCTCGGGGCGGTGCGCTCCGTCCAACCCCGGGGCCCCTACCTGCTGGGTGGATGGTCGATGGGCGGCACCCTCGCCCACGCCGCCGCCGTGGAGTTGGAACGCCGGGGCGAACGGACCGCCCGCCTGGTGCTCATCGACTCCAACCTCCCGGACCGCATCCGCGACCTCGGCGGACCGGGACCGGACGGGGACACCGCCGTCGCGGCGGTGCGCTACCTGCACTCGTTGGAGGCATTCCTCGACCTGGAGCTCCTCACCGACCGGGACGACGCGGGGAACCCGGCCGCCACGACCGCCGACGCGGTGCGAGCCGAGGTCACCGCCCGCCTGCGCGAGGCGGGGCTGATCGGCCCCCGGGAGAGCGCCGACCTGCGGCTGGGGGTCTTCGAGCGACACCTGCGCGCACTGGCCGGGCACCGCGCCGGACACCTCACCGACCCGCACACGCGCCTGCTCCTGATCGCCGCCTCCCGCCGTTCACCGCGCAACGCCGGGATCGGCATGGGAGTGGACGACGCGGAGGACCTGCCCGCCCTGGGCTGGCACCCGCACGTCCGCGGCCCCGTCGAGGAGGAGGTCGTCGACGCCCACCACTACTCCCTGCTCACCGGGGAGGCGGTGCGCCGGGTCGCGGAGCTGATCGACCGCACCCTGCGCGACCTGCCCCCGACCCTCCGCTGAACCCCGCCCCCGGCACCCGAACCGCGGGAACCGGGACCGAGAAGAAACCACGAGAGAGACCGCTGTCACGATGACCCCCTTCCTCCGCCGCCCGCGCGCGGCGAGAGCCGTGCTGTCCGCGACCGCCGTGTGCGTCCTCGCCCTGGCCGGCTGCTCCACCGACCCCACCGACCCCGACGGGTCCGCCGGCGCCCCGGCCGCCTCCGGCGCGGACACCACGCTGAGGTACGCGGTGGCCGGCTCACCGGCCACCGCGAGCGACGACCCGCACGGCGGCCTGGGCAACGAGTCCGACGTCCTGCGCTTCGCCCTGGTCTACGACGTCCTGACCGTGCACGGGGACGACGGAGGGGCCGAACCCCGCCTGGCCACCGCGTGGGAACCCAACGAGACCATGGACCTGTGGACGTTCACCCTCCGGGAGGACGCGGAGTTCACCGACGGCGAGCCGGTGCGTGCCGGGGACGTGCTCCACTCACTGCGCCGCATCGGCGCGAAGGCCGCCGAGAACTACGGCCGTCTGGCCGACTTCGACCTGGAGAACTCCCGCGTCGTCGACGAGCACACCGTCGAGTTGGCGACCCGGGTGCCCATGGCGAACGCGCCGGTGGCCCTGGCGTCGATCACCTTCGTCGTCCCCGAGGGCACCGAGGACTTCACCGGGGAGGTCCCCGGCTCCGGCCCCTACCGGGTCGAGGAGTCCGCCGCGGACACCACCGTGCTGGTCCGCAACGACGGCTGGTGGGGCGGAACCCCCGACCCCGGGCGGATCGAGATCCGGGCGCTGGCCGACCCGCAGACCCGGGTGGACGCCCTGCTGTCCGGTGCCGTGGACGTCGCCGGGAGCGTCGCCCCCACCGCCGTCGCCTCCGCCGAGGAGAAGGACATGCGGGTGGTCCGGCGCTCCGGGGTGACCACCTATCCCTTCATCATGCGCACCGACACCGCGCCGTTCGACGACCCGCGGGTGCGCGAGGCGTTCCGCCTGGCCGCCGACCGCGAGGAGTTGGTGGACACCGTCTTCCTGGGCTACGGCGAGGTCGCCAACGACCTGCCCACCCCGCACGACCCGTCCACCCCCACCGACCTGCCGCAGCGCGAGCACGACGTGGAGACCGCCCGTGAACTGCTGGCCGAGGCCGGACACGCGGACGGCCTGACGGTCACCCTGCACACCACCACGTCCTACCCCGGCATGGACACCGCCGCCACCCTCTACGCCCGGCAGTTGGAGGAGATCGGTGTCACCGCCGAGGTGAGCGTGGAGCCCGCCGACGACTACTGGACCACCGTGTACGCGCAGAAGCCCTTCTACACCGGTTACTACGGCGGGATCTCCTTCGCCGACCTGGTCCGGGTCGGCCTGCTGTCGGAGTCCCCGACCAACGAGACCGCCTACCGCAGCGAGGAGTTCGACCGGGGCTTCGAGGAGGCCATGGCCACCTCCGACGAGGCACGGCGCGACGAACTGCTCGCCGACATCCAGCGGGAGCTGTGGGAGGACGGCGGGTACGTCGTGTGGGGCACCGGTGACGGCATCGACCTCGCCGCCCCGCACGTCCACGACCTGCCCGACGGCCCGGGCTTCCAGCGGATGTTCATCGACCGGGTGCGGCTGGAAGGGTGAGCCCCCGTCTCCCGGCGCGTCTTTCGGCCCGCGTGGCCGTGCTGGCACTCGCCGCGACCGTCGTCGTCTTCGCGGCCACCGAGCTGCTTCCCGGTGACGCCGGCGACACGCGGGACGCGGGCCGGGCGACCGAGGAGGAGATCGCCGCCCGACGGGTCGAACTCGGCCTGGACCGCCCCGCCCCGGTGCGGTACCTGCTGTGGCTGGGCGGCCTGCTCACCGGTGACCCCGGCCGCTCGCTGATCACCGGCCGCCCCGTCGCCGAGATCCTCGGCGAGCGGCTGCCGGCGACGACCGCGCTGGTGGCGGTCTCCCTGCTCCTCGCCACCCTGCTGACGGCGCTCGCGCTCCTCCTCGCCCACCTGCGAGGGGGGCGCGGGGGCTCGATCGCCGCCGGACTCGCGGCTGTGCCCCAACCCGCCTGGGCGGCGGTCCTCGGCGGGCTCCTCGCCGGCCTCCTCGGATGGGTCCCACCGGTGTCGCTGCTTCCCCCCGGTGGCTCCGCCTGGTCCTCCCCGCAGGCCCTGGTCCTCCCCGCCCTCACCCTCGCGCTGCCCTCCGCCGCCTATGCCACCGGCCTGCTGCAGGGCGTCCTCGTCGACACCCTGCGCCGGCCGCACGTCGTCGACGCCGAGCGGCGCGGTCTGTCACCCCTCGCGGTGCTGTGGCGGCACGTGGTCCCGTTCCTGTGGGTGCCGGCCCTGCGGGTCGGGGCGCTGCTGGCGGGCGGGATCACCGCGGGCACCGCGCTCGTGGAGACGATCTTCGGATACCCGGGCATCGGTGGTCTGCTGGTGTCGGCGGTGGCGGTGCGGGACATCCCCGTCGTCCAGGCCGCCGCCCTGCCCCCGATCCTCGTCCTGTTGGCGGGGGTCCTGGTGGCCGATCTGGTCGCCGCCCGCTCCGGCGCGGGGGCCGGCGACGGCACGGGCGCGGCGGACGAAGGGTTCCGCCCGCGCACCCCCGACCCGATCGGGGGCGTGCGATGACGGGACCCGCACCCGCCGGGATCCGGTACGTGTCGACCCGGGCCGACACGGGAGCCGGACTTCCCCCCGGGCCGCGCCCCCGGCGTCGGCGCGGCACCCTCCCCCGACGGCTCCTCGCCCCCCTCGCGGCCGTGACCCTCCTGACGCTGGTGGGCCTGGGTCCCCTGTTGGCGCCCCACCCCCCGGACCGCACGGTGGGCCCGCCGTGGGCATCACCGGACGGCTCCACGCCCCTGGGCACCGACGCCCTGGGCCGCGATGTCCTCTCCCGGGTCCTGGCCGGTGGCACCGGCCTGCTCTCCCTCGCGCTCGTGGCCGCCCTCGCCGCCGTGCTCCTCGGCACCGCGGCGGGTCTGTGGTCCGGCTGGGCGGGGGGCGGCGCCGCCCGCCGCGTGGCATGGGTCGGCGACCTGCTGCTCGCCGTGCCGGCCCCGGTCCTGGCCCTGGTCCTGGCGACGGCCCTGTCCGGCGCATCCGCGGTGGTCACCGCGTCGGTGATGGCGGGCGCGCCGCTGACCGCCCGGGTGGTGGCGGACGAGGTGGCCGTCCTGCGCCGCGGCGGCTGGGTGCGGGCGGCGGTCGAACGCGGTGAGCGGGCCCCGGCCGTCCTCCTCCGGGAGATCCTGCCGGCCCTGCGCGGCCTGGCCACCGCCGACGCCGGCCTGCGGCTGGTGACGGCGCTGCAACTCGCGGCGGCCCTCTCCGTGCTCGGTCTGGGGCCGCAACCCCCGGCCCCCGACTGGGCGCTGATGCTGCGCGAGGGACTGCCCGGAACGGCACTCAACCCCGCCGCGCTCCTCGCCCCCGCCCTCGCCCTCGCCCTGTGCGCCTGGGTACTCGGGGCCGCCTCCCGCTCGGCCGGGCGGACCGGAGGTGCGCGGTGACCCCCACCCCCGTCCGTCCCGGGGCACCCCGTACCGTCCCCGACCCGCCGGCCGAACCACCGCTGCTGTCCGCCGAGGGGCTGCTCGTGCGGCGCTCGACCGACGCGGCGACCGTCCTCCGCGCCCCGGACGTCCGGCTGGGCACCGGGCGGATCCTGGTGGTCACCGGTCCCTCCGGCGCCGGCAAGAGCACTTTCCTGCACGCCCTGCTGGACATCCTGCCCCCCGGACTGCACCGGGCGGGCGGAACCGTCCTGTGGCGCGGGGAACCGGTCCGTCCGGGCGCACCGGCGCGCCGCCTGCGGCGCGCCCGCTGCGGCTGGCTCGGACAGGATCCGGCGGCGGAGCTCCACCCGCGGGCGCGGGTCGACCGGCTGATCACCGAGGGCCTGCCGGGGTCCCGGCGGGAGGTCGGCGAGCGGGCGGCCGACCTCCTGGAACGCCTCGGTCTCGACCCCGGTCTCCTGCGCCGTCGCGTGCCGGAACTCTCCGGGGGGCAGGCCCAGCGGGTCGCCCTGGCCCGAGCCCTGATCGGCGACCCCGAACTCCTCGTCGTGGACGAGCCCACCTCCGCCCTGGACGCCGGATCACGAGCCCTGGTGGAGGCGGCGGTGCGCGCCCACCGGGACCGGCCGGGCCGGGCCGCGGTGGTGGTCACCCACGACCCGGGGTTCGCCGGGGCGCTGGGCGACACCGTCCTGCGACTGGGACCACCGGCCCCCCGCGGCGCCGGCCGGAGGACGGGGAATCCGGCCCGTCCGCCCCGGGCGGAGGCCGACCCGGGCGGTGCGGCGCCGATCTCCCGGCCGGTCCCGGGCGGGCCGACCGGAACCGCCGGCCCGGTGCTGGCCGTACGCGGGCTGCGGCTGGAACGTCCCGACGGTTCACCGCTGTTGGGATCGTGCGACCTCGACCTTCCGCGCGGCGGGGCGTTGGCGATCACGGGACCCTCCGGCAGTGGGAAGACGACCCTGCTGCACGCACTGTGCGGCCGGCGCCCGCCCGCCTCGGGACGGATCCTCCTGCACGGCGTGGAACTGCCCGCCGCCACCCGGCAACGGGAGCGGGCCCAACTGCGGGCGATCCAGTTGATCGGGCAGAACCCGATGGGCGAACTCAACCCCGCCCACCGTGCGGTGACCGCCACCGCGCGACCGTTGCGGGTGCTGCACGGCATGGGCCGCTCGGAGGCCCGGGCGGGGGCCGGGGAACTCCTGTCCGCCGTCGGGCTGGAACCGGGTCTGCTCCGCAGCCGACCCGGGGAACTGTCCGGGGGACAGCGCCAACGGGTCGTGCTGGCCAGGGCCCTGGCGGCACGTCCCGACGTCCTGCTGCTGGACGAGCCCACCGCCGCCCTCGACCGGGCCACCGCCGACCGGGTGCTGGACCTCCTGGAGCGACTGCGGGCCGACGGTTTGGCCCTGCTGTTGGTCACCCACGACCCGCTGGTGGCCGCCCGTGCCGATCGCCACCTGTGCCTGGAGGGCGGGGAGCTGATCGTGTCGCCCGCAGCCCCCCGCCCCTGTCCCTTATACACACCTGACGCTGCCGACGAGGCTGCAAGATTGTCGGTCTG
>NZ_VKHS01000240.1 GCF_014141525.1 Streptomyces calidiresistens | reverse complement strand
GGTGCGGGGGCCGTGGTCGGCGGGGTCGCCTGGGCGGGAATCCGGATCACGCCGTTGTTCCGGGCCTCGGCCCGGGCCGTCAGGTCGTCGATCGCCGCCTGGAAACGCTCCGGGGAGGTGGGGCGGTCGGGACCCAGCAGGTACTCCTTGAGTTCCACCCGCTCCTCCGCCAGGGTGTCGGCGGCCGGGTCGTGCACCGCGGCCAGCAGCTCGGTGAGCCCTTCGGCCGTGTTGTCCAGGATGACGGCGGCCCGAACAGCGGTGTTCTGCCGACGGAACTCCTCCGCCCCCAGGCCGGCGGAGTCGGTGACGGCATAGGGCTTGCCGCTGGCGACGAAGTCCGACACCACGCTGGAGATGTCCGAGACCAGGGCGGCGCTCTCGTTGAAACAGTCGAACAACAGCGGGGCGGGCCCGGTGACGACCCGGTGCTCCCACCAACCGAAGGAGCGCCAGAAGGCCTCGTTCCACTCCGCGCGCAGGGCCGTCTCCTCCGCCGCTCGGCCGGGGGGCGTGAGGGCGTCGCGGGAGACGGAGGCGTCGTCCCAGGAACCCAGCTCGTCGGACTCCGTGTCCGCGGCACGCCGCTTGTCGATCTCCCGCAGCATCTGGAGGGCGCGGGCGCGTTCGGCGGCGGTCCGCTCGGACTCGGCCGCCCACCGCGGGTCGGCGGCCCGATCGGCGGCGGCCTTCTCGATCAGGGCACGGATCCGCTGGTCGGCGGCCCGGGCGGCGGGACTGCGCATGCCGGTGAAGGGGTGCGGCTTGTAGAGCACGCGGACCGGGACGGGGGACTCGATCAGACGACGGACGATGTTCTCGCCGGCGAGGATCAGCGAGGTGTTGCCCGGGTCGTCGGTCCAGCCCTCCCAGGTGGGGGCGTACAGGATGGTGGGGATGCGCCCCTCGACGGGCTTCCCGGCCGGACGGATGGGCGCCAACTGGGGGCGTCCCACCTCGACGATGTCCTCGTCCCGCACCCCGACATCGGCCAGGGCGTAGCGGTCCCGACCGGCCCGGCCGGCGGTCCACACCTCGTCGTATGCCTTGGTGTAGGGATTGATGCTGGCGAGCTTGTCGCTGTCGCCGTGGCCGATGAAGACGTGCTTCATGGTCGGCACCCGCAGCAGGTGCAGGTTCTTGCCCACGTTGGCCGGGTAGAGGCCGACCCGCAGCATGGACAGGTCCAGGTTCATCAGGTCCACCGCGCTGGGGACGCACAGCACCGGCAGGGTGGTGGTGGACAGCTGGGGCAGGATGTTGCGCTCGCGCAGGATGACCACGGCCTTCGCGTCGAGGCGCTCGACGGTCTCGAGCCACATGTTGACCTGGTAGGCGCTGTCCTGGGAACCGGAGAAGTACAGGGCCACCGTCGGCTGGTGGGTGCGCAGCCAGCCGTCGAACCAGTCGAGCGTGTGCTCGGGGGACGGGGGAAGCTTCCCGGCCCGCAGGTACGGCAGGAGTGCCAGCAGGTAGAGGAGTGCGGCGAGGGTCGTGACGGCGGCGCCGATGAGGGCGTGTTCGATCGTGCCGGTGACGGCGGCGGTCAGGACCGCCGCGAAGAGGGGGAGTTCCAGATGGAGCATCTTCTCCGTCGCCCGGTGGGTGAGGCCGCGGGGTGCGCCGTCGGGGACCGGAAGCGTGGAGAGGTCGATGTTGCGGGTGGCGACGGGAAGTCGGCGGCGTCGGCGCAGCATCATGACCAGGCCGGTGTGGGGGGCCTGGAAGGCGTGGAAGAGGACGAAGCCGGCGACGGCGACGGTGAGGAGGGCCGGCTCCGCGAGGTCCGCGCGGACCAGGAGCAGGAGCAGGAGGAGTTCGCGGAGCAGGAAGCGAATCGTCAGGCCGGCCCGGGCCCGGCCGAGCCGACCGATCAGGGGTGCTCGACGGCGGTGCAGCACGTGGTCGGTCAGCAGGGAGACCCCGGCCGCGCCGGCGAAGAGCGGCAGGTTGCCGATCAGCGCGCCGAGGAGCATGCCCGGGTAGGAGAGGAAGAGCAGGGTCGCGGTCGCGCTCTCCCCGGCCGTGGTAGTGCCGAGGACTCGTTGGAGCAGGGCCTTCATGCGAGGTCCTCCGCGGCGGCTCCGGCGTCCAGGGCGGCGGCGAGGGCGTGCTCGAAGGTTCCGGCGGCGCCGGCCCCGGCGGTGGGGTCCTGGCGACGGACGTCGATCACGTGGCCGGTGAGGTCGGAGAGAAGAACGTCCAGGGAGGTGTGGGCGACCGCTTCCGAGGAAAGAAGGGTATTCGGTGGTTCCTGCCCGAAGGCCTTGGTACGCATGGGAGTGGCGGTGCGTTCGGGGTTGACGCAGTTGACGCGGATCCCGTCGGCGGCCCATTCGTCGGCCAGCGCCTGGGTGAGGTTGACCATGGCGGCCTTGGTGGAGGAGTAGAGGCTGTACTCCGCCCGGCCCCGGGTGTAGCTGCTGGAGGTGTAGAGGAGGAGCTGGCCGCCCGTCTCGGCGAGGTACTTGTGGGCGGCCCGGGCTATGTGCACCGGCGCCAGGTAGTTGACCTTCATCGCCTCCTCGATGGTGGCGTTGTCGGTCTCGGCGAGTTTGCCGATCCGCAGGACCCCCGCGGTGTTGACGACGTAGTCGATGCGGCCGGTGTCGGCGTAGGCGCGGGAGAGGGCGTCGTCGATGTCCTGCGGGTTCTCCACGTGGGTGCCGGTGGTGGAGCGGCCCAGGGCGTGCACGGTGGCGCCGTACCTCCCGGCGAGTTCGGCGATGTCCTTGCCGATGCCGTAGGAGCCGCCGAAGACGACGACGGTGCGGCCGGTGAGCGCCTCGCGGTAGGCGGCCTCGTCGGCGGGCGAGGGGGCGGCGGTGGAGGCCAGTTGGAAGAGCTTGTCGGCGATGTAGACGTCGACGGGCTGGGTGACCTTCATGTTCCACTCGTCGCCCATGACCACGTGGATCGGGACGTCGGGCAGGTACTTCAGGACCACGGTGCAGTCGTCGGTGGCGGCGAAGTGGGGGTCGCCGGCGGCCAGTTCGTAGGCGCGGCGGATGGTGGAGAGCTTGAAGGCCTGCGGGGTCTGGCCGCGACGCAGGCGGGAGCGGTCGGGGACGTCGGTGATGAACTCGCCGTCCTCGCCGTGCCGGCGGGTGACGATGATGGTGTCGGCGGAGGGGATGGCCACGTCGACGGCGCTGTAGCGGTCCAGGGCGGTGACGCAGTCGGCGATGACGCGCTGGGAGAGCAGGGGGCGGACGGCGTCGTGGAACAGGACGTTGCGGTCCTCCCCCTCGGCCAGGCCCTCGCCGAGGGCGGCGATGGCGCGCTCGGTGGTCTCGTTGCGGGTGGCGCCGCCCTCCAGGACCCGGGTCACCTTGGTGAACCCGGCCTTCGCCACGATCTTCTCCACGTCGGGGACGTATCCCGGGGCCATGAGGACGAGGATGTCGTCGATCCCCTCGGCCTCCTCGAAGACCGCGAGGGTGTGCTCGATCACGGCCCGGCCGGCGATCTTGATGAGCTGCTTCGGTATGGACAGGCCGACTCGCTGACCCGTGCCGCCCGCCAGGACCACCGCGGTGGTCCGGGGGCGCGTCCCCGTGCTGTGGATGGACAAAACCGCTCCCGCCGGTCCGTTCTGATGAATACGCCGTATGCACGTAGAGGAGTGCACGCAAACAGAAGGGTAACCCTCGTGGAAAGGTGACTCATACGTGAGATGAACCGTTGTGGACTGTTACGCGGTTGTGACGCGCACAGATGAACGGCGCGTGTCCGTCGGGTTGATTTTCCGACGGGCACGCGCCGCGCGAACCGGTCCGATCGGCGGGAGAGCGGCCGACATCCGGTGAGGAAACGGTGTTTCGGGAGGAATCGCCGGCACCGCGGGGGCGGTCCGGTGCCGGCGTTCGGGAGAAGCTCGGGGGAAGCTCAGGAGAAGGGGTCGAAGTCCTCGTACTCCCGACGGATGGACTCGTCCCGCTCCGCCTCCCGGTCGCGCCGGCGCTGGGCGGCGGGCCGGATCGGGTCCAGCCGGTGATCCTCGCCACGTCGGCCGAGCATCTCGGCGCCGGCGGTGACCGAGGGCTCCCAGTCGAAGACGACGGCGTTCTCCTCCTCGCCGATCGCCACCCCGTCGCCCTCCCGGGCGCCCAGGCGCACCAGCTCGCTCTCCACCCCGAGGCGGTTGAGGCGGTCCGCCAGGTAGCCGACGGCCTCGTCGTTGCTGAAGTCGGTCTGGCGCACCCAGCGCTCGGGCTTCTCGCCGCGCACCCGGAACAGTCCCTCGCCCTCGGGCGTGACGGTGAAGCCGCTGTCGTCCACCGCGCCGGGGCGGATGACGACGCGGGTGGCCTCCTGCTTCGGCCGGGCCGCGCGGGCGGCGGCGACCAACTCGGCGAGGGCGTAGGAGAGTTCGCGCAGTCCCTTGCGGGAGACCGCCGAGACGTCGATGACCCGCAGTCCGCGCGCCTCCAGCTCGGGGCGGATGATGTCGGCGAGGTCCTGGCCGTCGGGGATGTCGGTCTTGTTCAGGGCCACGAGCCGGGGGCGGTCGCGCAGGCCGCCGTAGGCGTCGAGTTCGGCCTCGATGACGTCCAGGTCGCTGAGCGGGTCGCGGTCGTTCTCCAGCGTCGCGCAGTCCAGTACGTGCACCAGGACCGAGCAGCGTTCGACGTGCCGCAGGAACTCCAGGCCCAGGCCGCGCCCCTCGCTGGCGCCGGGGATCAGGCCCGGCACGTCGGCGATGGTGTAGACGGTGTCCCCGGCGGTGACGACGCCCAGGTTGGGCACCAGCGTGGTGAAGGGGTAGTCGGCGATCTTCGGCTTGGCGGCGGAGAGCACCGAGATCAGGGAGGACTTGCCGGCGCTGGGGTAGCCGACGAGCGCCACGTCCGCGACGGTCTTCAGCTCCAGGACGATGTCCCGGGCCTCGCCGGGCTCGCCGAGGAGGGCGAAGCCGGGGGCCTTGCGCCGGGGGGAGGCCAGGGCGGCGTTGCCCAGTCCGCCGCGACCGCCGCGCGCGGCGACGAAGGAGGTGCCCTCCCCCACCAGGTCGGCGACGACCTCGCCCTTCCCGTTCAGCACCACGGTGCCGTCGGGGACGGGCAGCACGAGGTCCACCCCGTCCTTGCCGGTGCGGTTGTCGCCCTCGCCGGGCTTGCCGCTGGTGGCCCGGCGGTGCGGGCGGTGGTGGTATTCCAGCAGCGTGGTGACGTCGCGGTCCACGGTGAGGATCACGTCACCGCCGCGTCCGCCGTTGCCGCCGTCGGGTCCGCCGAGGGGCTTGAACTTCTCGCGGTGCACGGAGGCGCAGCCGTGCCCCCCGTTGCCCGCGGCGACGTGCAGTTCGACGCGGTCGACGAAGGTGGTCATGGGGTGGCCTCCGATGTGCGGGGGTGGTTCACGGTTCTCTCACCAACACGGGTAACACGCCGAGGGCGGATGCGCTCGCGCATCCGCCCTCGGTGGGGTTCGGTCGTCCGGTGCCGGACGAGCAGGCCGCGGGGGCGTGCTCTCAGGCGGCTGCCGGAACGATCTTGATGACCTTGCGGTCGCGGTGACGGCCGAACTCGACCACACCGGCCTGCAGGGCGAACAGGGTGTCGTCGCCGCCGCGACCCACACCCGCGCCGGGGTGGAAGTGGGTGCCGCGCTGGCGGACGAGGATCTCACCGGCGTTGACGGTCTGGCCGCCGAAGCGCTTGACGCCGAGGTACTGCGGGTTGGAGTCGCGGCCGTTCCGGGTGGACGACGCGCCCTTCTTGTGTGCCATCTTCGCTCAGTCCCTTACTTCGCGGCCGGGGCGGGGATCTCGGTGACCTTCAGCCGGGTGTTCAGCTGACGGTGACCCATCCGCCGACGGTAACCCGTCTTGTTCTTGAACTTCTGGATCCGGATCTTCTCGCCCTTGTGGTGCTCGACGACCTCGGCCTGCACCTTGACGCCGGCCAGGACCCACGGGTCACTGGTGACGCTGTCGCCGTCCACCACCAGCAGGGTGGAGAGCTCGACGGTGTCGCCGACCTTGCCGGTGGAGATGCGGTCAACCTCGATGATGTCGCCGACAGCCACCTTCTGCTGGCGGCCACCGGTGCGCACGATCGCGTACACGCGGAACTCTCTCTCGTTCGATACGGAGCCCTCGATGCCAGACGGGCCCGCGGAAGCGGCGCGTGACGCGCCGTGCCGTCGGGGGGATCCCGCCCTCTCCCGGCCCGGCCGGGAGGAAGTCGCTCGGGAGCGTGGCGTGCGAAGTCGACACGCCGACGGTCAAGGATACGGAGATCGCGAGGAGGCGGTCAAATCGCCCCCGGTTCCCGGGCCCGCCGATCGGGCGGGCCCGGGAACCGCGCTCACTCCTCGGTGGAGGCGGTCACGGTGCCGGTGGAGGAGTGCTCGGCCGCGGCGGTGCCGGAACTCTTCTTGGCGGCGGTCTTCTTCGTGGTCGCCTTGGCGGTCGTCTTCTTCGTCGCCGCCTTGCGGGTGGTGCCGGTCTTCTTGGCGGCGGTCTTCTTCGCGGCGGTCTTCTTGGCCGTGGCCTTCGTCGCCGCCTTCTTGGTGGCGGTCTTCCGGCCGGTGGCCTTCTTCGCCGCGGGGGCCCCGTCGTCCGACCCGGCACCCGTCCCGGAGGTGTCGCCCTCCCCGGTGGGGGTCTCCCCGGCGGGGGCCTCGGCGCCCTCCGCGGGCCCGGCGGTGCCCGCCTCCACCACGACCACGGCGGTCCCGTCGTCGGCCGCGGTGGGCGACCCGGTGGGGGCGGAGGCACGCCGCACGGCGCGGCGA
>NZ_VKHS01000024.1 GCF_014141525.1 Streptomyces calidiresistens | reverse complement strand
GGGGAGGGCCGCGGGGGAGGGGACGCGGCGCGTACGACGGCACGGAACCACCCGGAGGCGCCCCGCATGACGGACAGCACCGACACCGCCCCACCCCCTGCCGAGGAGGGCCTGGAACGCGAACCCACCCCCTCGGACAGTCTGCGCACCTTCGGCGCCATGGTCCAGGCGCTGCGCGAACACGCCGGCTTCAGCCGCGCCGAGTTCGGCGAGATGGTGCGGTTCTCCAAACACACCGTGGCCTCGGTGGAACTGGGGCGCCGGATGCCCGACATCTCCTTCGTCGAACGCGCGGACGAGGCCTTGGGCAACACCGGCGCCCTGCGCCGCGCGGCGGCCTTCCTCACCCGGGGCGAGGCGGGCCTGGCCGTCTGGTTCCGCCGCTGGGCCCGCCTCGAACGGGTCGCGGTCAGCCTGTCCACCTACGAGTGCAGGCTCGTCCCCGGCCTCCTCCAATCCGAGGGCTACGCCCGGGCCGTGTTCGAGAACAGCATCCCGCCGCTGTCGGACGAACAGTTGGAAGTCCAGGTCACCGCCCGATTGGAACGGCAGCGGACTCTGGAGGAGAAGTCCGACGCGCTGTTCAGCTTCATCGTGGAGGAACATGTCTTCCGCCGTGAGCTGGGAGGGCCCGAGGTGACGCGCGGCCTGCTCACCCGGGTGCTGGAGGTGACCGAACTGCGCAACGTGACGCTTCAGATTCTCCCGCTCCGAGCGCGGGTCCACGCCTGCCTGGATGGCCCCCTCCAACTGCTGGAGACTCCCGAACGCAGGCGGTTGGCGTACTCGGAAGGGCAGGAGAACGGCCGCCTCATCTCCGACGCGAAAGAGGTGAGTCTCCTCCACCAGCGCTATGACAGACTGCGCTCACAGGCCCTCACCCCCGATGACTCGCGGGGCCTGCTGGAGCGACTGCGAGGAGAGCTGTGAAGACGACGGAACTCGCCTGGTTCAAGTCCAGCTACAGCGGCACCCAGGGCGACAGCTGTGTTGAGGTTGCCCGGGCCGAACGTGCCGTATGCGTCCGCGACTCCAAGGACACCACCCGCCCCCACTTCGCCGTCACCCCCGGCCAGTGGACCCACTTCCTCACCTTCGCCACCGAAGCCTGACCCCTCCCCGCCCCGCACCCTGGGGCGGGAACCGACCGGACGGCGGGGAAGTCCGGCCCCCTGCCCGGCGACGCGGCCGGGTCGTTACAGAAGCGCCCGGAGAGCGATCAAGACTCCAGCCAGGGCCGCAGCGGCGGCCACACCGGCGGTGCCCGGACCGACGAATCGCCAGTACCCGCGTCGGATCACGGAAGCATCCGCCGGCAGAGTGCGCAGCACCTCCCCGGGGAGACGCCGCCCGCGAGCGAGATACGCCAGGCGCTGGGCGTACAGCGTGGGAAACGCCAGGAGGGCACACCCGCCCCGGTGATCAGTAACCGATGCAGGTGTGCCGGCTCGGTCTGCCAACCCCGGCGCCCTGAGCGGGTGACCTGGCGTGCTCCAGCCACAGCAGCCGCTTGTACACGGGCCGCCGCACTACCGCTTCCTTGGCATCCCAGCCGCTCACCGGGCATCCCGCCCGGACCTATGCCCGGAACCCGGAGACCGGAGTGGCAGCCACCCCGGACATCCGGACGCCTTGGGGGTCGCCTCGCCCTCTTTCACCGTGGCCCCGGTCCCCCTCCCCCGCCTCGAACCGAAACCGGGAAAGGGCTCAAGGGGTATCGGTCGGCACTCGACCCAGCACGTGATGCAAAACCAGGGAACCCAACGCTCCGGTGACCAGGAAGACCGTAATCCACACGGGTATGGCGGAGGGTGCCTCGGCTCGTAGGTAACAGTCCAGGGCGTTCATCTGGCAGTTCAGCCGATCAGTGTCGGCGCCCGGCCGACGCAGTGTCAGTGCCAATGGCACGGCGGTCACCGCCGCCAGGAGGCCGGAGAGCACGGCCCACACCAGTCGGGCGTTGCCCGAGAGGTGTAGTCGTTCGGGAGTCCGCTCGGGCCACGCGTGCATCAGGCACACGGCCCCCAGCATCAGCAACGATCCCATTGCGACCACTGCCAGGGCTGCCATGAAGGCCACCGGACCTCCGGGCCAATCCCGCGCCCAGCCCACCAGGGTGTCGCCGAGCCGAATATGGAGCACCACGGCTCCCGTCAGGACGGGCACGGCACACGCGGTACCCACCATCGCGATCCGTCGCTGCTCAACCTCTGACATGGGCATGGGTGTGGCTCCAACTCCGCGAAGTCACAGGCCGACTTCCGCTTCCGCTGCCATCCGGATCCTCCGGATCTCGGCAATGGCCTCGGTGGGGTCCTCGTGGCCCGCGTCCACGAGGCGTTCCAATTCTCGCAGTCGGGCGGCCCGTGCCGGATGGCGTTCGATGGCGACGAACACGGCCCAAGAGTGGACGAAGGCCCGCAGCGGGGCGAGGCTCTGCGTCTGTTGGGCGTTGGTCGTCGCTTCGAAGAGATGGCTGGTGAGGACCGAAGTCCGACTGGGGGCGATGCGAGCCACGGCGGCCAGCAGGGCATCCGGGGAGAGCTCGGGCATGGGGACCAACGGATCATCTGTGTTAGCCAGTTGCGCACTCAGGGTATTCTCCACAGCCGTTCGAGCAGAGAAACGCACTGCTAACTGTATGGCTGGTGGGGGGTCTTAAGTATCTCTACACTGTGCCCCGGCAGGCATCAAACCTGCGCATACGATTCCGGAAGAAACTTCAGTCTCAAAGTGTGCGCAGGTCGTCGTCCTACAGCTGAGCGATTCTCGATCGCTTGTTCATGGATGGTCCAAGGGCGTCGGTTGCTGACATGACCTCGATGCGTACTGCGAACACGGAGATTGCTGAGCCGATCGGGCGGACTGCGAAGTCTAAACGATAGCAATGGTCGAAGGGGCTGCTGTACTCCATCCCTTGTGCACTGCAACATCCCCAGCGCCATGCCCAGGTTTCAGGCTTCGAGCCTCCACGTCCCGTGCACGATGCAGCGATCTTTGGGAATCTTTTTTATCGTGATCTTAGAATCGCTGCGGTCCAGGCACAATTGCAATGCCATGCCGTGTTCATCGTGAATATCAATGCGCGGTGCGTCCGACGAAAAATCATGAATATTCAGTTGGTCGACGGCGGCGAAGAGTGACATGGGGATTTCGACCAGTTCATAAATCTGCGTCGTTGGATCGCTTTTGAGTCTGAAAGCACGCAGGACGATCCAGCGTTGTACGGCATTTAGGAATTCTTCGAAAAGGCCCATGGTTCGCTCATAGCGCGTTCGAGCTGACCGGCAGTCCTGAATCCAAGCCGCTTCGCTTAGCTTCGAGATGTGTAGCTCGTGAGGTTTGATGTCGCGCGCGCTTGTGCTTTTTGCAGAGAACTGATCTCCGTTTACCCGGAGATCCCAGAAGCGTGTGGTCTTACTGGGAGCCATTTCCACTGTCATGCCCTCGGCGAGACATGACGCCGCAAGGGCATTTTCAAAAGCGAGCCGGTCCAGCGGATTCGCGTGAGTGCCATGATGGGCCTGTAGCCGAGCCTTAAACTCGGCAGAGAATGCACCACCGATTAGGTTGCTATCCGGATTGATAATTTCAGTGATGGGGCGAAGCATCGCCTGCACGATGTTTCGAATCTGCCTGAGTTGCGCTTCGGTGCACTGGGTTATCAGGCCATAGGTGTCGCCTACATTGAGTGAGCCGTGAATATGTGCCACAACTTGTTGGACGAGATGCGCTTGATGATCGTCGAGTTGATCTATAGCGTCGATCAATTCTTCGCGAGCAGCACCATTCATCACGGTTCCTCTTCAAGGTCTTACCTTGTAAGCAAGGTGATTCCCGTTGTGTATTCAAGTCTCAGGCTGCCACGGCTTCTCGCGTGGATTGGGTTTCCAATTTATCAGTGAGAGGTTGACTCGTATCGGAATCCTGGATATCTTCCGGTCGCAGATGGGTGCCCGGTAGGATCAAGTCCTCGATGAGTGGCCGCTTCCCTGTCAGGATCCAGTGGCAGACGGAAGCGATTTGGTAGCTCACAAGCGGTGGGACGGCGTCACCGATGTGCCGGTACTTGTTGCTGAGGCTTGTACCCTCGAATTTATAGGATCGGGGAAATCCGTTGAGAATCCCCAGTTCACGTACCGAACAAAGGCGGTCTTCGGTGGGATGTGAATAGCGTCCGTTGCCCACGTGGGCGCACTCGCGCTTAATGGTCGGTGCGGGGCGGTTCCACGCCATGCGTCCGTAAACGTCAGGGAAGCTCCCGAAGTCGTTCTTTTCCACGGACTTTCTCATGGCGGGAGTCAGGTAATTCATACCCTCTGGAACGTCGAGAAGGTCCCGCCAGGACCCTCCGTCGTGAGGAATCTTCTGAAGACGGCCTAGCGTCGCTGGCGAGTTGAAGCTTGGAGATGCGTGCGCGTCGTCCTCGGGATGTGCCTCGCCAGCTTTGATAGAGGGAAGGCCATTGAGGGCGCGGCGTACAGTAGTCGCCTCCTGCGCCAAGGAGCGGCCAGCCCATGCGTCTTCGAGTGTGCGCAGATCGTAGCCTTCGGAGACCGCAATCACGAGTGCCCGTTCGCGTACCTGGGGGAGGCCGAATGTGTTCAGGAAGTGATTCTCCGCGTGAACCGTGTAGCCTCGAGCCTCGAGATCCTTTCTCAGGATTTCGAAATGATGTGCCCAGCGTCCCTGGAGTAGCTCTCGGGCGTTCTCCATGACGAGAATTTTCGGTTGGAATGCATCGACGTAGACGATGGTGCGCCTAACCAGGCTGTTTCTCTTATCGTCTTCGAGGTGGTTCTTGGCGTTAGTCCGCGAAAAACCTGTACAAGGAGGACATGCGGACAGGATATCGATAGGAGAGGTTACGCCCATGGATTGCATGAGGAGCCGGGGATCCACTGTTCCCAAATCGGTCTCGACGGGGGTGATCCCGATGTTTGCCTCGTAGGTGCTGTTGCAAGCCAGGGAACCCTTGGGGCTGCTTGGCTTCCCCAGCTGAGCGTCGGCCGCACCGATCACCTCAAAGCGAGGGTGAGCATGGAAGCCGAAACTCATGCCTCCGCCACCAGAGAAGAGGTCTACGACCTTGTAGGTTCCCGCTCTTGGGGTAGTCGGTGCGGCACCATTCTCATTGATGTCGATCTCACTACCCATAGCACGCCTCCTGATGATCAGAGTGAAGACTAGCATCACCAGGACCTCGAACACCGTGAAGGCCACCAGTCCGACCTGATAGCCCTGAGGTGCACCACAAGTAACTCAAATGGGGCAATAGTTGCATTCCTGACAGGCTAAGAGCCTGTCCTATGTGGTGAGTCGGCGGAGGCGTTTGTAGCAGACGAGGGTGGTGGCCAGGCCGAGGAAGGCCGGGTAGTTGGGGGAGTGCCGCTCGTAGCGCGGGGACAGCCGGCGGTAGCCGACCAGCCAGGCGATGGTCCTCTCGATCTTCCACCGCTGTCGTCCGAGGCGTTGGGAACTCTCCACGCCCTTGCGTGCGATACGAACGGCCAGGCGTTTGCCGCGCATCCATCGACGCAGGTCGGGGATGTCGTAGGCCTTGTCCGCATGGACCCGCCCTGGGGCGGCGGTGACGGCCGCGTTCGGGGTTGTGTCCCGATGGGAGAGCGGCCAACAGCGGCTTCAATCCCTGGCTGTCGCGGGTGTTGCCCCCCTGGGGACGGTGACCATGAGGGGCAGGCCGTTCGCATCGGACAGAACATGCATCTTGGAACCCGCCCTGCCCCCGTCCACGGGGCTCGGACCCGGGTGCTCGCCCCCTTTTTTGACCCGCGCCCGGGCGGTGTCGATCAACACCCGGGGCAGGTCGAGCAGCTCCGCGGCCGCCAATTGATCGAGCACCGCCCGGTGCAACCGCGCCCACATCCCGGCCCTGGGCCGGATTGGGAACCGCCGGTGCGCGGTGGACCCGGGGATCCCGAAACACAGCGGCAGATGCCGCCACGCACACCCACTGTTGAGCACGTACGCGATCGCGGCGAACACCGCCTCATCAGGAGTGTTCCGCGTCCCCCCGCCCTGCGGCCGCACCCGCTCGCACGGCAACAACGGCTCCACGGGCTCCCACAAATCATCCGGAACGATCCAACCCCACCGGCCCCACTCCCCATGTCCAGTCAACGAGCCACACCCCACATAGGACACGCTCTAACCCCTGCCCGGACGAACCACCCCAACTACCCGGCCCGAGGTTGACGAACATAGAGGTACCCCCGCGGTGCCCCAGGCATCATGTCCGGGGCCTACGAGTCGTGTCCTGGATGGTCGAAGTGGCTCGCCAACCGTCGCTGGAGGGCTTCCTGGCGAGCCTGCCTCTTTCAGCGCGCCTTCGTAGGCCCGAGGAACCCCCCTAGCCGCAGGAACCTGCACGGACAGGTGATTCAGGAGTTCGGCGAACTGGGTGACCGCCGGGGCAAGCCTTTCGACCACGGTGGCTTTGACATCAATAGCTTTGAACTCGGCAGCGGACAAGGGCTGCGGCGGGTCGTGCCGGAGAACCGTCACACGCGAGTCCTCCGCATTGGGTGCGAAAAGCAGCGAAGTGTTCCAGGTGACACCTGCGGCGCTGACGTCAGCCTCGTCTAGAAAGGCCAAGCCAGCCATGTGCCATACAGCGTCTGCCGTGTACCACTCGTGATCGCCGATACGGTAGGCATGGACGTTGCTCACTGTATGCAGCGTTGATTTGAGAGGGGAGAAAGAGCGGGCAGTCGAGATACTCACCTACTGTTCTACTGCGCCGACGGACGTCGCGCACAGGATGGGCTCCGTGCCCGTAATGAGCTTCTCTGCGGCCGCTGTGATCGCATGGATTGAGGTTGCAGAGCTAAGGATCTCTCACGAAAGGGCCTTGTTCGCCTTGGTCGGATTTGTGAACCGCTGGACGAATTCGGCGAGCGTCGTCAAGTGCTCGAACCGATCACCGAGATCGCTGACATCCATGTCCATGGGGCTGGGATACGCGTTGCCTTGGGTGAAGTCGCGGTGGTTTTCGCTGATGAAGTAGATAGTCTCTTCGGGGTGTTCACGCGCGTACTCGACGGCCGAGAGCCAGATGACGGCGTCCCTGGAATCAGTCTTGTTCTTGCCCGCCTTTATGCAGGGCGGGAGTACGTTCGCTTCTCGGAAGAGCGCCTCGCGCATGACTGTTGGGCTTGACGGAAGGATCTCCGCGAGTGTTCCGTACATTTTCATCCAGTATTTCCGGATGCGTTCGAAATCGGGATTCTCAAGCTGATTGCTTGTGTCCCATGGCGTGTGGTGCTCAACCTCCCTCAATGCCGCAACTGCCGAGTCGTGCGCGTCCCGGTAGCTGATGACTCGCTGCGCGACGAGTTCCTCCGCCACCATCCACGGGATACCGACGCGCTCGCCGACCGCGCGCAGCAGGTCAGCGCTGCTGTCCTTGAGTCTCAAGGACCTAATGATGCACGTGTCGAGAAAGATCACGGTATGCGCCTCTGTGCGATCCGATGGTGGATCCCAGGGTCTCAAGTCATGCGCTTCAACCGCACTCGAGTATCGCAACCGATCATGCTGGTGCTGCTTGAGGCAGCATGCGATCCGCTCATGACCCCTTTCGGGCCGTTGAGGCGCTGAGGGGCGGCGAGGGGCCAGCCGGACTCACGCTTTGAAATCAGGGCCAGGACAGCCGGTATGACCCAGGCATGAGGACTGTGGACCTGATGGCTATTCCTCGGGCCTCAACTGCAGCGATGCTCCAAGATCTCGTCCACGCCTCGTCCACGGACCCCGGCATACGGCCGCTCCGAGTGGCATACGGCTGCACATACGCGAAGACCCCGTCATCAGCGTTTCCGCTGATGACGGGGTCTTTGGGCACCTCGTGCAAGGTGCCCCCGGCAGGATTCGAACCTGCGCACACGGCTCCGGAGGGCATGCCATGGCGACTCAAGGAGTGCAGCCTGACCTGCGGGTTTTCTCCGAAGAGAGCAGAGTGGGACCGTTCCCTATCGCATACCGTGCACAGGCCGACTGCGATGCGTCCTGACGGATGCCGGTACTGCCGGCCGAGGCTGCGCGGAGACGGCCGCACTCACTTGCCACGGCAGGTCTTCGACAGCGCCGACCACCCACTGCCGTCTGCCTCTTGGCACCCTCAAGCATTCGCGCCCATCTGCCGTGCTTGATGGCGGCGTGCTGTCGACACCGATAGGGATCCGGGCAGTCCAGAAGATCTACAACAGGCCTACGACGCGCAGGACAGAAGCCGTATCCGTGGCAGGATCCTTGAAGACGTGCCCGTGTTCGAGACTCTTTAGCAGTACTTGCCCCTTGGGTACCCGGTCCACGTGGAACGTCGACCAGGTGCGGCATTTAATACAGTCCTGACCGATCAAGAACGGCCGCAGCAGGTGAAGCCCATGGTTGGGATCACGGAGATACAGGCTGCCCGGCTCAAGGTCATTGCTGGGCAGAGTCATGGCCTTGATGGGCACGACGGGGTGGTCACCCATCAGTTCGCGGTACCGAACCCGGGAAGTTCGAACCAAGGAGTCCCAGCGAACTTCGGCGATGTCTAGCAGAGGCCAGTCGGCGAGGAATCGCGCATTGTCTACCAGGGTTTCGAAGTCATTGAATGCATCCTTGATGGCGTGCGGAAGGTCAATGGAGTCGACGCGGCGCAAATGAGCCTGATCATTACGGCGATCGTTCAGTCGCTTGCACGCATTAGCCGCATCATCGTCGGAGAGGAAGGACCGGATTTCGTTCAAGGGATGCTCGGCGGGCAGCTTGCGCAACTTGCGACTGGTGGCGACCTCCTGGAGTACGGCCACCCAGTCTCCGAATCCCGGTCCGCTGCGCCCTCCAGCAAATTTCTCTTTAATGGCTGCAACCGCGCCTAGCTCGGTCCCGGCTGACCGGGCCAAGGCAAGTGCGAGTTGCGCGGTGTAACAAAGTAGGATTTCGGCAGCATCAAGTACAGCGCCGTATGCTGTTTGGGAATCTCCCTCGCTCAAGTGAGCTTCCGTCTCCCGCCACCGGTAGGCCACGGGGTAAGGAAAGCGAGTGCGCACCGTATAACCCAGATCATCGATCTGGGAAGCAGCCTCCGCTCTCAGGCGGAGCGTGCGTCCTGACCGGATAACACGTGACCTGGCCAGAGCTGCGGTCTTTTCCAGGAACACGGACTCAAGGACTGTGTCTGCTTCTGCTTCCCAGTTCCTGAGTTGCTGCTTGACACTAGTCAAATCGTCTAGCGCTTTGGCCAGAGCCTCGTCCGGTTGTGGGATGGGCAGAGCTTGCAACTGGCGAACATTGACGTGAGCACCGTCCGCCCCAACCAGAGCACGGGCCAGCTTTGTGCGCAAGAACATCAGTGCAAGACGGACTTGCTGTGGCTCTAGTTCTTGGCGAGGGCGAAGCGCGATGGTCATATGACTGGCAGCCATTGGCAGGCTCTCGGCCGTCACCTGTGCTGCTCTGAAGCCGTAAAGGTCACTCGTCCGAGACACGGCGCCCACCACAAGGTCACCGGGGGCCAACAAGTATTTTTCTGGCACCTCGGCCCAATACGTATCGTCCGACGGCGCCGTAATCATGCCATCGCGACTGATATCACGCCCACCGATTAGCCGCACTGTTTCAGGACTCTGTTCAGAGCGGATCCAACGCGAATCACTAGCCATGTGAACCCTCGGCAAGCTGTCGTACAGGTCACCCAGTCTTCTCACACTACCGAAGCTGGCCAGTTCATCCCGACGGTCCAAAAGGGTCGGATCATGGAGGTCGAATGCGAGACTCTCATGTGGTGCTGGCACTGCTCGGGCCACATAACCATGGGACACACGACCGCCACCTCGATTAAGTAGGCGCTCGAAGTCCTGCGTAATCGTTGTCGGGTCATCCCGCTGAGACATACGGAAAATCCTCAGCGGAGGTCGGGTTTCAGCGCGGGCACGCAGGAAGACAGCCGCAACTGCAAAGCTAGAATGCGCCCCCACCACCACGCCTTCACCAAAGGCGACGATGAGTGTGTCCCAGTGTTCCGCTATGGCTGTTCGACAGTCCACGGCCCACGGTGCCTCCGAAACAAAAGCGGTTGCGGGAAGCAGGATGGCCATCAAAGAGTCAGGTCGTGCAGGCAGGCAGGTGCCCAACATCTCGGCAAGGGTGCTCCCCTGCGCCTCTCTCCTCCTGCCGGACATCAGCTTCTGCTCCCACGGCGGTACCAGCAGCACGGGACCCTGCTTGAGTAGTTCCTCAACGCTGACGGTCAGGTGCGACCACACAGGTTCTCGGTAGGAAGTCCAGCCCTCCGGCGCTTCGAATGCCTCGCCGTCAGAGAGCTCACTACTCGTCAAAACGACTGGCTGTACCCCGGCAGATCCCAAGTGCTCGAAGCCGAGCGCTAGTGTCTGTTCGTACCCAGGAATCAGCGATCCTGCCATTCGTGCTCCCACCCACCACGACGACTGTTGCTCGCACACCGCTCGGCCCCGAAGCCTATGTGACGCGATGAGTTGGGCGCCCCCTGTGCCGCGATGCCAGCCTGGGGTGAGGCCACTCAGGACAACCGGCGGCAAAAGGGCAGCACTGACGGCACAGTGCGAACGACCGCGGACGACACCCTTCCAGGCGAACTCCGCCGGCACGCCGCCCACCAGATCAGCGAAGCGCACCTCCGCTACCACCGTGCTCTGCGCTGATCGCCCCTGAGCCTGGTTTCGGCTTGTCTGGCACCGACCTCTTCGTCCCGAAGCAACCTTGGTCAGCGTCGGGCCAGGAGAGAGCGGGGCGCTGACCTGCGCTGACTGTTCCTGAACGTGCGTGGACGTGCGCCGCCGTACGTGGTCGTTGTCACGCAGTTAGACACTCAGTTCCGAAGGCCCTTCTTGGCTGGACGCCTGGCCAACATGCGTAGTGGGAGGTTATCCACAGGTCCGCACGCAGTTGCTCGCTGCGGCGTACGGTGCTGCTCCTGTTGACCACGACTCGGGAGCGCGGATGCCATACAAGCCTGGGCTGACGTCTCGCGTGGAGCTCACCATCTACAGGGCACTGGAGAGGGAGAGGGCGGTGCGGCCCGTTGCCAGTGCCTACGTCCATACTGCCTTCATGCCCAGATTCGAACGTGTGATCCATTGGTGCGAGGGGGTGACAGGCGAGCGCGAGAGGGCTCCGTGATCCTTGAGACAAGCCGCTGTCACGTCACTAGGCTGACTTGGTTAGCCAGTTGGCGGAGGGGGTGCTAGGTGCGCATCGTGTGGCCCGCATTTATTCCAGATGGTCGTGCGAACCGGCTCAAGGAGTACGCGCTGATGAAGCTCGCCGAGAAGGTGACGCCAGATTGGTGGCTCTACCTTTGCGGCCCGGAGGAAGTGGCGCACCAGATACGGTTGCTCGATAAGTGCACTCCTGAAGAACTCGCGGACGAAAAGCGGAGGGAATGGACTCACAGATTCCACCTCGTGGAATCAGATAAAGAAGAGCTGTGTTCCGTTTGCGAACTCCTTAAAGGGGTTTTATCTCTGACGACAAAGGGTGACCTCGACTTCGCGATCGCCTTCGATTGGTACAAAGATCCGGTCGGAGATGATCCCATGAAGTGGCCTAATACGGAATCTGGTGAGCTCATCCATCGAAGTAAGTACTATTCCCCGGGAACGGCCAGAAAAAAGGCTCGAACGGAACTGTTGGGCAAATTTTCCAGTGTGATAGAGGGGCATCCTCTTCTTCGGGGATGCCCTAATATCGTGACAGTTCCAGGGCATAAGGCGGACGGGCAGAGCTTCGGGGAACGGCTGGCAGCTAAGGTGGCATCGAACACCGGGAAGCAAATCATACGGACGGAATCTCCGGGTGGATCGCGGCCTCAGGCTAAAGAGGGGACGACGGCAGTAGCCGACGGTCACTTCGCAATGCCTGGCAGAATTTCTGGCGACGTGATCGTCCTGGACGACGTTTATAGGAGCGGCACGACAATGAATGCAGTCGCTAGAACAGCGAAGCGTGCTGGTGCACGGCGTGCCTTTGGTCTGGCGGCGGTGCGAACGATGAGGAACTGAGATGCCCCAAAAGAACTATGACTCGATGTTCCTGGCTCTAGTCGCCTTCGAGACGGCAAGGACTCCGGCGCGCATAGACGCAGTATTGCGCGAAAAGGGCCCCGCAGGGCTGGAGGAGCTAGCACTCAACCTGGACGAGGCAGTGGCTCAAGCATGCCGCCAGAAAGCGGCAGTGCTAGCTGAGCGAGGAATCTACGCTGTTCTGCGTGGGGAGTCATCCTATCCGGATATGTTAATCCATCGGGAGAAGTCGGGCGCTCCTGTTCTTTTCTGCTACGGCAACGCGAAGTTGCTGAAAGCGGACGGAATCGGAATGTGCGGCTCTCGTGCCGTTAGCGAGCTGGGCCTTAAGGCCGCGATTGCCTGCGGGGAAGAGGTGAGTAGTCGCGGCCTGAGCGTGATTTCGGGATACGCAAAGGGCGTGGATACAGCAACTCACTTGGCGGCGCTCCGTGGTGGTGGGTCCACGGTTATAGTCCTTGCTGAAGGGTTCGATCACTTCAAAATCAAGAAAGCCTTCGCTAAGGACTTTGATCGCGATCGTGTACTTGTTCTCTCGCAGTTTCCGCCCACGCAACCCTGGCTGGCCCATGCCGCAATGACGAGGAATAGGATCATTTACGGCCTAGGTCAGGCACTTGTGGTTGTCGAGGCGGGAGAGCGGGGCGGGACGCTGGCCGCTGGCGAAGGTGCCATCCGGATGGGTCGACCGGTCCTCGTTCTGAATTTCGGAAAGGAGACCCCTGCTGGAAACAGGATTCTCCTCGGCAAGGGGGGGTATCCGGTTGATTCTCGCGAATCGCTTGGTCGCATCCTGGATAAGCGACCTCGCAACAACGGCGCTGCGCAACTGACTCTGCCTGTTTGATGGCTGTTGCCCTCAACTTTGCCGCGTACCTGTGGGATGCTCGAGGTCCAGCGTTGGAGCAACGCGAGAGGAGGGGGTGAGCCGGAGGCCAGTCGTGCGGAAACAATCCTCGAAGCCATCGGCCAGGGCAGGGCGTAGCGCTGACCTACGCTGATCGTTCGCGATCGTGCCCGGTCGTTCTCATGAGATCCGGACCACCCGGAGGGACGCATGGGACACCATGCCGGTATGAACAGCGACGACGCGGCGTCTCTTGACGCCAACGAGGATCCTCCACTCGAACCGATCACCGGCCCGCTCTCCTTCGAAAATCTCGATCCGACGGAATTCGAGGAGTTCTGTTACGACCTGCTCGTGCGGCTCGGGTTCGTCAACGTGGACTGGCGAAAAGGGACTAATAAGAAGGCAAGTCCGTCCGATCGTGGTCGTGGCATCGTTGCTCAACTGGAGCGAACAGATATCGATGGACATCGGTACTTTGAGACATGGTTCGTCGATTGTAAGCACTACAAGCGTGGGGCGCCTCCCGAGTCATTTCAGGGCCTTTTCACGTGGGCCGAGGCTGAGCGTCCGATCACAGCACTAGTCCTCGCCTCCGGATTCCTGTCGAACCCGGCCAAGGACTGGATCGCTTCCTACCAGTCAAATCGAAATTCTCCCTTTCGTATTCGACACTGGGAGAGGCCGTCACTGGAACGAATAATCGCCAAACATCCTGACCTTATGACCAGGTATGGCGTCATTCGCCAGCCAATGAGGTCTACGGTCGAGATCCTGAAGGCGGAGAACGAATTCTTCGACAAGATTTGGTACGTTCGAAAAATCATCCTGCAAGAGAATGTACAAGAGGGTGAGGGCGAGCCCATTCCCCCCGAGCTTCAAGCTCGTATGGAGGCTGGAATGCGCGCAGTTGAGGAGCGCTACGGGAAAGATAACGTGGGCCCCTGGGATGACTGGGGCTGGGGTTTCGTGCACGGAAAGATTTCTGCGCTGCGCTGGGTGCTGGGTGTTGCGGGCAAGGACATTGTTGACGTTGGCGAGGCTGTGCCTTGACGGACGAATCCAGTACTGCCCAGACCGCTCTGGAGGCAGGAGGGCCCCTAGCCCTTGATCTGCTGCTGAGCAGCCCTGGCACGATACAGTGGGGGCTATGGGTAGCCCTTCAATTGCAGTGAGGTTCCGCCGCTTCTAGCGGCAGAACCTGCTCCAGGACGTTCTGCCGCTCCGCGAGTCCAGCCGGGCGGCGCTTCTGCATGCCCGGACGCCTGCTTCGATGGAGCGTCCTTCCTCTATGCCCACTTACCGTGGCGGCCGACATGAGCACGGCCAGAACTTCCTCACTGACCACACCACGATCGACCGGCTCTCTCGGCTGGTAGCCGACTCGACCGGTCCGATCATCGAGATCGGCCCAGGCCAAGGCCGGCTCACAAGAGAGCTGCAAAAGCTCGGCCGGTCCCTGACTGCTGTCGAGATCGATAGCCGACTGGCGGGCCGACTTGCATCGACCAGTCAGTTCCGCGCCCGGAAACACGTAACCGTCGTCAACGCAGACTTCCTCCACTGGACGCTACCGACCACTCCGTATGTGGTGGTGGGCAACGTTCCGTTCCACCTGACCACAGCCATCCTCCGCAAATTGCTGCACGATGGAGCCTGGACCCGGGTGTTCCTACTCGTGCAGTGGGAAGTGGCCCGCCGGCGTGCCGGCATCGGTGGTAGCAGCATGATAACCGCGCAGTGGTGGCCCTGGATCGACTTCAGTCTGCACGGGCGGGTGCCCCGGTCGGCGTTCAAGCCAGCCCCGAGCGTGGACGGTGGCCTCTTGGTGATGACTCGTCGCCCGCCCCCGTTGCTCCGCCTGGACGCAAGAGAGACCTACCGACAGTTCGTCCATGACGTTTTCACCGGTAGGGGCAGGGGCATCGGCGAGATCCTGGCCAACGTATCCAGCTCACTCGGACAGCGGGGAGCGCACCGGTTGTTGAGGGATGAGGGGATACTCCCCTCGTCCCTGCCCAAAGATCTCTCAGCGGAACAGTGGGCTCGCCTCTTCACCAGCGCGTCGCCTACGAAGGGCGCCAAAACCGGAAAGAACGCACACCCTACCCACTCCGCACGGCGGCGAGGTCGATGACCCACGCCAACGCACCCCTCAGCCTCGAAGGCCGTCGACGGCTGATCCGACGCTGCCGTGCCCGCTCGATCGCACACGTCGCAACCGAGATGGGCATCTCTCGCGCATGCGCATCGAAGTGGGTGAATCGATGGCGACGACATGGCGATTCCGGGCTGCGCGATCGATCGTCGACGCCACATCGGAGCCCCAGCGCGACGCCGGCATGGGTCGTTAAGCAGATCGAGACCTGGCGGCGCGAGCATAAGTGGTCGGCTCAGCGCATCAGCGACGAGCTTGCCGACAGTGGGTTCAGGATTGACCGCCGCACTGTCACTCGGCACCTGACCAGGCTCGGCCTGGGCAGACGCAGGTTCATCGATCCCGGCGGAGACAACAACCGCAATCCCGGGAAGATCGTCGCCCGGTGGCCCGGTCACATGGTCCACCTGGACGTGAAGAAGGTCGGCCGAATCCCCGACGGTGGCGGCTGGCGCATCCATGGCCGCGACAGCGTCCGGACCAAGACTGTCAGTCGAGCGAAAACAGCTGGCGCGAAACGCGGGTACACCTACCTGCACTCGGCCGTCGACGGCTTCTCCCGGCTCGCCTACACAGAGCCGTTGTCGGACGAGAAGGGAGCCACCGCGGCGGCGTTCCTGGCCAGGGCCAGGGCCTGGTTCGCAGCTCACGGCATCACCCACATCCACCGTGTCGTTACCGACAACGGGGCGTGCTACCGGTCCGGTGACTTCGCGTGGATCGTAGGCAAGAGCACCCGGCATCAGAAGACCAAGCCGTACACCCCGCGACATAATGGAAAGGTCGAGCGCTACCAGAGAATCCTGGCCGAGGAGCTGCTCTACGCCCGAGAGTTCAACAGCGAAAAGGCCCGCTCGTCCGCGATCGCTGTCTGGAACATCCACTACAACTACCACCGCCGGCACAGCGGCGCAGGGGGCCTGCCACCAGCATCTCGACTCCGGGAGGGCGTCACTAACGTCCAGCCCTCATACAGCTAGCGCACGCGCCGGTGGTAGCTCCGTCCGAGACGGGTGGACGGTGGCGGCCAGCTCTATCGCAGCTCTATCGCGATCAGCGCGCAACAACGACAAAGGGCGGGACCCAGTGAGACTGGTTCCCGCCCTTTGTCGTTGGCATCTGCGCTGGTCAACCGCATCATCGTGC
Source organism: Streptomyces calidiresistens (assembly GCF_014141525.1). Classification (GTDB taxonomy): domain Bacteria; phylum Actinomycetota; class Actinomycetes; order Streptomycetales; family Streptomycetaceae; genus Streptomyces; species Streptomyces calidiresistens. The sequence goes on along the minus strand of NZ_VKHS01000024.1, from coordinate 3,433 downwards.
TGGTTGAGGCGAAGTGCCCCCGGCAGGATTCGAACCTGCGCACACGGCTCCGGAGGCCGTTGCTCTATCCCCTGAGCTACGGGGGCGGTGTCGCCGTCTCGCGGCGACGGGAAGAACACTACCAGCTCCGAGGGGGTGCCCCGTACCGGGTTGTGCGCGGGTGGGTCGCGCCCCGGGAACGGCCGGGCAGCGGTGCCCCGGAGGGCTCCCGAAGCCGCGCCGGAGCCGCCCCGGGGCGTGCCCGCCCCCGGCGCGTCGCGGTGGCGTCGCAGGTGGGGCTACGCGTCGGTAGCAGGTTCCGGGAAAGCGCGTACACAGGATGCTCGGTGGTCCTACTGTGGAGGGGTGCCAGTCGCGTTGGGCCGGGTCCTGGTGGTCGACGACTACCCGGTGATCCGGCAGCTGATCAGAGTCATCCTCGAACTGGACGGGTTCGAGGTCGTGACGGTGGCCGACGGTGCCGAGTGCATGGACACGGTCCCGTGGTTCCGCCCCGATGTGATCACCCTGGACATGGCCATGCCCGGGATGGACGGCCCCCGCACGGTGCGGGCGCTGCGGGAGAACCCGCGCACCGTCCACCTCCCGCTGGTCCAGGTCAGCGCCGCCGTGGAGACGTACATACCGGTGGACGTGGACGCCGTGGTGGCCAAGCCCTTCGAACCGGCCGAGCTGGCCGGCCATGTCCGCCGTCTGGCCCGCACCGGTCGCCCGCACGGTGTCCAACCGGCGAACTCGTTGGCGGGATAGCCCCCTCCCTCTCGTACCCTGTGCCCGTGACCCCGGCCCAGCTCTCCGACGCCGTGCTGCGCTCCGTCCGGCACGCCGTGCGGAGCGGTGAACTGCGCGTGGCCGTGCCCGGCCGCGCCGGCGTGCGCCGCCCCCCGCACGGGGACGCGGACTGGTCCACCGGCATAGCGCTCGCCCTGGCGGGACCCGCCGGGCGCCCCGGCCGGGAGGTCGCCGAGACCCTGCGCGCCCACCTGGCTGCCACCCCCGGCGTGGCCCGGGTGGAGGTCGCCGGCCCCGGCTTCCTCGACATCCACCTCGCGGAGGACGCCGACGCCGCCGTGCTCGCCCCCTGGCTGGACGCCCCGCCGGTCGCCCCGTGGCCGGAGGACCCGGCGCGGGACGTCGCCCGGTGGGCGGCGGTCGCCGGCGGGAACCCGGCGGAGCTGCTGGTGCAGCGCGAGCCGAACCCCCTGTTCACGGTGCGCTGGGCGCACGCCCGCTGCCGCGCCCTGCTGCGCGGCGGCGCGGCGATGGGCCTGACGCCCGCCCCGGCGGGCGACGCGGCGGAGGGGCCCGGTGACACGGACGCCGTCACGCCGGCGGGGGCCGGGCGGTCGGAGGTGGTGCGGCTGATCGCCGAGTACCCCCGGCTGCGCGACGCGCTGACGGCCGCCCTCGACGCGGAGGGCACGCCCGGCGAGGCCGGGGGAGCGGTGGCGCGGTTCCTGGTCTCCCTCGCCGACGCCCTCCTCACCGCCGAGACCACCGCCCCCGCCCTCCCGGTCGGGGAGGAGAAACCCGGGGCCGTCCACCGTGTCCGCCTCGCCGTCGCCCTGGCGACCGGAACGGTGCTCGCCGACGGCCTCCACCGCCTGGGCGTCAACGCCCCCGATCACCTCTAGTCCGCGACCGGCCCACCGACAGTCCACCGCGGGCCCGCCGAGTCACCCCGCCGCGCGCTCCCGTTCGGGAGTGCGGGAGCCGGGGCGGCGGTCGCCGGTGTGTCGTGCCGGTCACTCCCGATCCCACGGACTCCGTCCGGGGCCCGGGCGTCGGGCATCGTGGTGGCGGTGGGGTGTCCGAACCCGGCGAGTCGATCGCCGCGGCCCCGGACCCGCCCGCCGCCGTCACCGTGCCCGTCGCCCGCGCCCGCCCCGGACAGGTCCGGAGAGAACCCGAGCAGAAAGAGTCGTCACCTCTCATGAGTCGTTCCGCCCACCCGGCCGGTCCCCGGCACGCCGACGTGCTGCCCGAGTCCCACCACCTCGCCCCGCCGGCCGACCCGGCCGCCCTCGACCCCCGCATCTGGGCCCGTTCGGTGGCCCGTGGCGCCGACGGCGCCCTGACCGTCGCGGGCGTGGACGTCCGCGACCTGGCCCGCGAGTTCGGCACCCCCGCCTACATCCTGGACGACGCCGACTTCCGGGCGCGCTGCCGCGCCTGGCGCGAGGCGTTCGGCGACGAGGCCGACGTCTTCTACGCCGGCAAGGCGTTCCTGTGCCGGGCGGTGGTCCGCCGCCTGCACGAGGAGGGCCTGAACCTGGACGTGTGCACCGGCGGCGAGCTGGCCACCGCGCTGGCCGGCGGGATGCCGCCGGAGCGCATCGCGCTGCACGGCAACAACAAGTCCCTCGCCGAGATCGACCGCGCCGTGTCGGCGGGCGTGGGCCGGATCGTGCTGGACTCCCTCGCCGAGATCGAGCGGGTCGCCGAGGCGGCCCGTCGGCACGGGGTGCGCCAGCGGGTGCAGATCCGGGTGACGGTGGGCGTGGAGGCGCACACCCACGAGTTCATCGCCACCGCGCATGAGGACCAGAAGTTCGGCCTCGCCCTGGCGGACGGCCGGGCGGCGGAGGCGGTGCGCCGGGTCCTGGCGCACCCGGACTCGCTGGAGCTGATCGGTCTGCACTCGCACATCGGCTCGCAGATCTTCGACACCTCCGGGTTCGAGGTGGCCGCGCACCGGGTGGTCGGGCTGATGGCGGCGATCCGTGACGAGCACGGCCTGGAGTTGCCGGAGATCGACCTGGGCGGTGGCCTGGGCATCGCCTACACACCGGCCGACGACCCGCGCGAGCCGCACCAGATCGCCAAGGGGCTGTCGGAGATCGTCACCCGGGAGTGCGAGTCGGCCTCGCTGGCGGTGCCGCGCCTGTCGGTGGAGCCGGGGCGGGCGATCGCCGGGCCGACGACGTTCACCCTCTACGAGGTGGGCACGGTCAAGGAGCTGCCGGGGCTGCGCACGTACGTGAGCGTGGACGGCGGCATGTCGGACAACATCCGCACCGCGCTGTACGACGCGGAGTACTCGGTGACGGTGGCCTCGCGCGCCCCCGAGGGTCCGACGACGCTGTGCCGGGTGGTGGGCAAGCACTGCGAGAGCGGCGACATCGTGGTGCGGGACGCCTGGCTGCCGGCGGACACCGCCCCCGGTGACCTGCTGGCGGTGCCGGCGACGGGCGCGTACTGCCGGTCGATGGCGAGCAACTACAACCACGTGCCGCGTCCCCCGGTGGTGTCGGTGGACGAGTCGGGGGCGCGGGTCATCATGCGGCGGGAGACGGAGGAGGACCTGCTGCGGCTGGACGTCGGCTGACGGCGACCGGTCGACTGCGACCGGCGGCGGCCGACCAGGCGCCGGCGGGCCCGGGGGCGGGTGCGGGATCGCGCCGCCGCCGGGCCCGCCGGCGCGGGGGAGGGG
>NZ_VKHS01000239.1 GCF_014141525.1 Streptomyces calidiresistens | reverse complement strand
GCCCCGCCCCCGGCGCGGGGCGGGCGGCCCCGCTCCCGCTCCCGGGGCGGCGGGAACGCCGCCCCGGTCCCCTCGAGCACAGCCCGAACGCCCGTCCCCGGTCGGTGTCCCGCCCACCGGCGCGCGTCGGCACCGCACCGGGCCCGCCCACCGGCGAGGCCCCCGACGGAGGTCGTCCCCCGTGTCCCATCCCGCCTACCGGCTCCTGTTCCGCCTCGCCTTCCGCCGCATGGATCCCGAGCGCGCCCACCACCTGGCCTTCGGCGCCATCCGCGCCACGGCCCGGGTCCCCGGGGTGCGCGACGCGGTGGCCGGCGTCCTGGCCCGCCGCGACCCGTCACTGCGCACCCGGGTGCTCGGCATCGACCTTCCCGGCCCCTTCGTCCTGGCGGCCGGCTTCGACAAGAACGCCGACGGCATCGACGGCCTGGCCATGCTCGGCTTCGACGCCGTCGAGATCGGCACCGTCACCGGTGAGCCCCAGCCGGGGAATCCCACGCCCCGTCTCTTCCGCCTGCCGGAGGACCGGGCCCTGGTCAACCGCATGGGCTTCAACAACGACGGCTCGGCCGCCGTCGCCGCCCGACTGTCCGCCCGGCGGCCCGTCTTCCCGGTGCCGGTCGGCGTCAACATCGGCAAGACCAAGGCGGTGCCCGAGGAGGAGGCCGTCGCCGACTACGTGCTCTCCGCCGGTCGCCTGGCCCCGCACGCCGACTACCTGGTCGTCAACGTCAGCTCGCCCAACACCCCCGGGCTCCGCGACCTGCAGTCCGTGGAGCGGCTGCGGCCCCTCCTGGCGGCGGTCCGCGAGGCCGCCGACCGGGCGACCGCCCCCACCGGTCGGCGTGTCCCGCTGCTGGTCAAGATCGCCCCCGACCTCTCCGACGAGGACATCGACGCCGTCGCCGACCTCGCGGTCGGGCTCGGGCTGGACGGGATCATCGCCACCAACACCACCATCGGTCGCCGGGACCTGCGCACCGATCCGGCGACGGTGGAGGCGGCGGGCGCGGGCGGGTTGTCCGGCGCCCCGCTGGGCGACCGTTCCCTGGCCGTGCTGCGGCGACTGCACCGACGGGTCGGGGACCGCCTCGTGCTGGTCTCCGCCGGCGGCGTGGAGACCGCCGAGGACGTCTGGCGCCGGATCCTCGCGGGCGCCTCCCTGGTCCAGGGGTACAGCGCCTTCGTCTACCGGGGCCCGGCCTGGCCGCGCGCGATCCACCGGGGGCTGGCCCGCCTGCTGGCCGGGAGCCCCCATCAGAGCCTCGCCGACGCGGTCGGCGCCGAACACCGGAAGGTGGACACCCCGTGACCGACGCCGCACCCGGGTCCGCGAGCACCCCCGACGTCCCCGCCGCGTCCTTCGGCGCCCGCCTGCACCGGGCGATGGGGGAGCGGGCCCCGCTGTGCGTGGGCATCGACCCGCACGCCGCCCTCCTGGCCGACTGGGGCCTGCCGGGCGACGCCGGGGGCCTGGAGCGCTTCGGACGCACGGTGGTGGAGTCCCTGGCCGACCGGGTGGCGGCGTTCAAGCCGCAGGTGGCCTTCTTCGAGCGCCTCGGCTCCCGGGGCCTGGCCGCGCTGGAACGCGTCCTGGCCGATGCCCGGGCCGCGGGCGCGCTGGTGATCACGGACGCCAAACGCGGGGACATCGGTTCGACCATGACCGCCTACGCGGAGAGCTTCCTGACACCCGACGCCCCGCTCTCCTCCGACGCCCTGACCGTCAGCCCCTACCTCGGCTTCGGCTCCCTGGCCCCCGCCGTGGACCTGGCGGAAAGGCACGGACGCGGGTTGTTCGTGCTGGCGTCGACCTCCAATCCGGAGGGGGCCGAGGTCCAGCACGCCGTGGGTGCGGACGGCCGCACGGTGGCCGAGACGGTGCTGGACCGCCTCGCCGCGCACAATGCGGGCGCCGAGCCGTGGGGCAGCCTGGGAGCGGTGGTCGGGGCGACCCTGCCCCCGTTGGGGGATCCGGCCGCCGCCATCTCCGAACGCGCGCTGACGGCGGTCAACGGCCCCCTGCTGGCCCCCGGCCTCGGTGCCCAGGGCGCCGGCGCGTCGGACCTGCCGCGGGTCTTCGGCGCCTCCCTGCGTCAGGTGGTGCCCACGGTCAGCCGGGACGTGCTGCGGGCCGGGCCGGACGCCGCGGCGCTGCGGGCCGCCGCCGAACGATGGGCGGGGGAGGTCCGCGCGGTTCTGGACGGTGCGACCCCCTGACCCGTTCCCCACCGCCCGGCGGCGGGGCGCCCCGGGGTCCGATCCCGCGGCGTCCCGTGGCCGCCGGGGACGGGGCGGGCGGGTCCGGAGGGCGACACGCCGCAAGGGTCCCGAAGTCGGCGGAATGCCGGATTCCGATGCGGAGTCCCGGCAAGGAGTCGGTAAAGAAACTCTCCACCACTGGGGCGAAATGTCGCTTTGTTTCCCTTTTTCGAGAGGCTGACCAGGAGTTTTCGGCTGTTCTCGCTGACTCCGGCGCCTCGGCCCGCTAGTCTCCGACCAGAGCGGGGATGCCGGGCGCGGCCCATCGCCCCGCCGGTGCGGGGCCGTCGGCCCCCACCGCTTCCGTATCCGACAGTTCTGATACCCGAGGTGACGCAGGCGTGGCTCTTCCGCCCCTTACCCCTGAACAGCGCGCAGCCGCGCTCCAGAAGGCCGCCGCGGCTCGCCGGGAGCGCGCCGAGGTCAAGAACCGCCTCAAGCACTCCGGCGCCTCCCTGCAGGATGTCATCAAGCAGGGCCAGGAGAACGAGGTCATCGGCAAGATGAAGGTCTCCGCTCTCCTGGAGTCGATGCCGGGCGTCGGCAAGGTCCGTGCCAAGCAGATCATGGAGCGGCTCGGCATCTCCGAAAGCCGGCGCGTGCGCGGTCTGGGCTCCAACCAGATCGCCGCTCTGGAGCGCGAGTTCGGCGCCAACCCGGCCTGATTTCACCGCGTCGCGGGGAACCGGGATAATCGCCGCATGGAAGCTGCTGCACCCCGGGGCGAGACCCCCGCGACCCCGGTCGGCCGTCCGCGACTGACCGTGCTCTCCGGCCCCTCGGGGGTCGGCAAGAGCACGGTCGTCGCGCATCTGCGCCGTGCCCACCCCGAGCTCTGGCTCTCGGTCTCGGCGACCACCCGGGCCCCGCGCCCCGGTGAGCGCGACGGTGTGCAGTACTTCTTCGTCGACGACGCCGGGTTCGACAAGCTCATCGCCAACGGTGAGCTGCTGGAGTGGGCCGAGTTCGCCGGCAACCGCTACGGCACGCCCCGCGGGCCGGTCCTCCGACGACTCGAGCGCGGCGAGCCCGTCCTGCTGGAGATCGATCTCCAGGGCGCGCGACAGGTGCGTGCCGCCATGCCCGACGCCCGACTGGTCTTCCTGGCCCCCCCCTCCTGGGAGGAGCTGGTCCGTCGGCTGACCGGGCGCGGGACCGAGCCCCCGGAGGTCATCGAGCGGCGGCTGGCGGCGGCCCGGGTCGAGCTGGCCGCCGAGCCGGAGTTCGACACCACGCTGATCAACACGTCGGTCGAGCACGTCTCGGCCGAGCTGCTAGCCTTGGTCAGCGAATCCTGACCCCCGTGCGCGCCCCGCGCGCCCGTCCCGGTCACCGTTTTCGTTCCCGTCTTCCGGAAGGCAGAGCGTGTCCTCTCCCATCGGCACTCCCGAGGGCATCATCAATCCGCCGATTGATGAGCTGCTCGAGGCCACCGACTCGAAGTACAGCCTGGTGATCTACGCGGCCAAGCGGGCCCGGCAGATCAACGCGTACTACTCGCAGCTCGGCGAGGGCCTGCTGGAGTACGTCGGCCCCCTGGTCGACACCCACGTCCACGAGAAGCCGCTGTCGATCTCCCTGCGCGAGATCAACGCCGGCCTGCTCACCTCGGAGGCCGTGGAGGGCCCGGCCGACTGATCGGCCCCTCCGGCGTCCCCCGGGCCCGTGCCGCGTTCCCGACGCGGTGGCGGGCCCGTCGGCGTGTCCGGGGGTCGCGCCGCCGGCCGGTCGGCCCCGGGGCAGGATGGGGGCGCCACCGGCACCGGGGACGCGAGGTCCGCCGCCCCGCCGACGGTGGGACGGACATCGAGGACGACGGCGAGAGGCGATCGACGATGACGCGCAGGCCCGAGGTGGTCCTGGGGGTGAGCGGCGGTATCGCCGCCTACAAGGCGTGCGAGCTGCTGCGACGCCTCACCGAGTCCGGCCACGCGGTCACCGTCGTGCCCACCGCCTCCGCGTTGCGCTTCGTCGGCGCGCCCACCTGGGCGGCCCTCTCCGGCCGGCCGGTGGCGGACGAGGTGTGGGCGGACGTCCACGAGGTGCCCCACGTCCGATTGGGGCAGCGGGCCGACCTGGTCGTCGTCGCCCCGGCCACCGCCGACCTGATGGCCCGGGCCGCCCACGGACTGGCGGACGACCTGCTCACCAACACCCTGCTCACGGCCCGCTGTCCGGTGGTGCTCGCCCCCGCCATGCACACCGAGATGTGGGAGCACCCCGCCACCCGGGAGAACGTCGCCACCCTGCGGCGCCGCGGGGTGACCGTGGTGGAGCCCGCCGTCGGGCGACTGACCGGCGCAGACACCGGCCGGGGCAGGCTCCCCGAGCCGGCCGAGCTGTTCGAGGAGTGCCGGGCGGCGCTGGCCCGCTCCGGGAAGGGTGCGGCCGGTCCCGGGGAGTCCGGCGGACCGGCCGTGCCGGGCGAACCCGGGGGGTCGGGCCGGTCCGTCGGCGCCCGCGAGGTCGGCCCCCGCGGCACCGACCTCGCGGGCCGTCGGGTCGTGGTCAGCGCCGGCGGCACCCGTGAGCCACTGGACCCCGTCCGGTTCCTGGGCAACCGCTCCTCGGGCAAGCAGGGGTACGCCCTGGCCCGCGCCGCCGCGGCCCGCGGCGCCCGGGTCGTCCTGGTGGCGGCCAACACCTCGCTGCCCGACCCCGAGGGGGTGGAGACGATCGCGGTGGAGACCACCGCCGAACTGCGGGAGGCCGTGCTGGGTGCCGCGGACGGCGCCGACGCCGTGGTGATGGCCGCGGCGGTGGCCGATTTCCGCCCCGCCCACCGGGCGGCGGGCAAGATCAAGAAGCGCGAGGGCGAGGACCCCGAGCCGATCCGTCTGGTCCGCAACCCCGACGTGCTGGCCGAGTTGGCGGCCGACCGTTCCGACCCCCTGCGGGTGGTGGTCGGCTTCGCGGCCGAGACCGAGGACGTCCTGGCCAACGGCGAGGCGAAACTCGCCCGCAAGGGGTGCGACCTGCTGGTGGTCAACCGGGTGGGGGAGGGGGTGGCCTTCGGCACCGAGGACAACGAGGCGATCCTGCTGGACGCCCGCGGACCCCGGGAGGAGATCCCCCGGGGTCCGAAGGAGGAACTCGCCCACCGGGTGTGGGACGCGGTGGCCCGGCGGTGGTCCGGGGAGCGAGACGTTCGGCCGTCCTCCGGCGGGGGGTGACCCGTTCGGGTACCGGCCGGATAGACTGTGCGCGAGCCGCGCCCGTCCACGGGCCGCTCCACCCGTCTCAGTCAGCAGCCGCTGCAAACCCAGGGAGCGATGTGTCCCGTCGTCTGTTCACCTCGGAGTCCGTGACCGAGGGTCATCCCGACAAGATCGCCGATCAGATCAGCGACACCATTCTCGACGCCCTCTTGAAGGAGGACCCCTCCTCGCGGGTCGCCGTCGAGACGATGATCACCACCGGTCTGGTGCACGTGGCGGGTGAGGTGACCACCAAGGCCTACGCGGACATCGCGACCCTCGTGCGCAACACCGTCCTGGAGATCGGGTACGACTCCTCCAAGAAGGGCTTCGACGGCGCCTCCTGCGGTGTCTCGGTGTCCATCGGCTCGCAGTCCCCGGACATCGCGCAGGGCATCGACATCGCCTACGAGTCCCGGGTCGAGGGCGAGGGCGACGAGTTGGACCGCCAGGGGGCGGGCGACCAGGGCCTGATGTTCGGTTACGCCTGCGACGAGACCCCCGAGCTGATGCCGCTGCCGATCACGCTGGCGCACCGCCTGTCGCGCCGGCTGACGGACGTGCGGCGCAACGGGACGATCCCCTACCTGCGTCCGGACGGCAAGACCCAGGTCACCATCGAGTACGACGGCGACCGGCCGGTGCGGCTGGACACCGTCGTCGTCTCCTCCCAGCACGCCTCCGACATCGACCTGGACTCCCTGCTCACCCCGGACATCAAGGAGTTCGTGGTCGAGCCGGAGTTGGCGGCGCTGGCCGGGGAGGGCATCGACCTGGCGGTGGACGACTACCGGCTGCTGGTCAACCCGACGGGGCGGTTCGAGATCGGCGGCCCCATGGGCGACGCGGGCCTGACCGGACGCAAGATCATCATCGACACCTACGGCGGCATGGCCCGGCACGGCGGCGGGGCGTTCTCCGGCAAGGACCCCTCCAAGGTGGACCGCTCGGCCGCCTACGCGATGCGCTGGGTGGCCAAGAACGTGGTGGCCGCCCGCCTGGCGCGCCGCTGCGAGGTGCAGGTCGCCTACGCGATCGGCAAGGCCGAGCCGGTGGGCCTGTTCGTGGAGACCTTCGGTACCGAGGCGGTGGAGCCGGCCCGGATCGAACAGGCGGTCAAGGAGGTCTTCGACCTGCGGCCGGCCGCCATCATCCGCGACCTGGACCTGCTGCGGCCCATCTACGCGCAGACCGCCGCCTACGGCCACTTCGGCCGCCCGCTGCCCGACTTCACCTGGGAGACCACCGCCCGGGTCGACGCCCTGCGCGCCGCCGCCGGCCTCTGACCGGGGCTCCCCCCCCCGCTCCCGCCGTTCCGTTCCCCC
>NZ_VKHS01000238.1 GCF_014141525.1 Streptomyces calidiresistens | reverse complement strand
CCCCGGGACCACCGAACCGCCGGGAGGACGGGTACGACGCCCCGAAGCGGGAACACGCGCCTCACGGGAGGGGAACGACCCGCCCGGCCCGTGGCGTGCCGATGCCCCGGGGCGTGTTTCGATGGAGGGATGATCGACGCACAGGTGGGAGCCGCCGTCCCGGAGGTGATCCGGCGCATCGTGGCCGAGGAGGTCGTGCCGCGCCGGCGCAGGCTGGCCGAACACGACGTCCTGCACAAGACGGGTCCGAACGACCCGGTCACCATCGCCGACCGCGAGGTCGAACGCCGGCTGACCGAGGAGCTGACCGCCCTGCTCCCCGGCTCGCTGGTCGTCGGCGAGGAGGGCGTCCACGAGGATCCCGGCCGGTACGCCGCCCTGGAGGGCGAGGACCCCGTGTGGATCGTGGACCCCGTGGACGGCACCCGCCAGTTCGTGCGCGGCGAAGCCGGCTTCTGCACCATCGTGGCCCTGGCCCGGGCCGGACGGGTCCTCGGGGCCTGGCTGTACGCCCCCGTCCCGGACCTGTTCGCCGAGGCCTGGCGCGGCGCCGGTGTCCGGCTGAACGGCGCGCCGCTGCCCGCCCCCACCCCGCGCCCGTGGAACGAGCCGCTGCGGGTGGCCTGCTCCGATCCCGACCACGTCGCCCCCGACCAGCGCCGTGCGCTGCTGGGGCTGTGGACCGAGGGCGTGGCCCCGCGACCGGGCGGTGCCGCCGGACTGGAGTACCTGCGGGTGGCGCGCGGCGAACTGGACGCCATCGCCTTCAGCTGGGAGTTCCCCTGGGACCACGCGGCCGGACTGCTGCTGGTCACCGAGGCCGGCGGGGTTCAACGCACCGTGGCCGGAAAGCCGTTCCGCCTGGCCGGGGGCAACGCGCTGCCCTTCACCGCCGCCCGCGACGAGGCGACCGCGCGACGTATTCTCGACCTTCTGGCGGCGGGACGAACCGACGCCGCCTGAACCCCAACCGCGAGGGGAGAGCCGACACCGTGGCCTCATTGCGTGACGTTGTGGTGGTGGGATCGGGCCCGAACGGCCTGACCGCCGCGATCGAACTGGCCCGCCGGGGCTACTCCACCGAGGTGTTCGAGGCGGGGGACGGCATCGGCGGCGGGGCGCGCACCGAGGAGCTGACGCTGCCCGGCTTCCGGCACGACCCCTGCTCGGCGGTTCACCCGATCGGGGTCGGCTCCCCCGCCTTCAACGCCATGCCGCTGGCCCGGCACGGTCTGGAGTGGCTGGAGGCCGAGCACGCGCTCGCCCACCCCTTCCCCGACGGGACGGCGGCCCTGCTGACCCGCTCGGTGGACGAGACCGCCGCCTCCCTGGAGGGCCGCGACGGCGACGTGTACCGGCGGCTGCTCGCCCCCTACCTGGGGCGCTGGGACAACCTGGCGCACGACTTCCTCACCGTGCCGTGGGAGCTGCCCCGTCGCGGGCCGGTCACCCTGGCCCGGTTCGGCCTCACCGGTCTGCCGCCGGTCTCCTGGCTGATGCGCCGCTTCCGGGGCGAGCGGGCCAGGGCCCTGTTCGCCGGGCTGGCCGGCCACGTCATCTCCCCCCTGAACACCCCGGCCACCTCCGCGATCTCCCTGGTCTTCGCCCTGGGCGCGCACGAGGGCGGCTGGCCGATCGCGCGCGGCGGCTCGCAGGCCATCTCCGACGCCCTGGCCGGCTACCTGCGGGAGCTGGGCGGCACCATCCACACCGGGGTGGAGGTCAAGCGGCTGGACGAACTGCCGCCGGCCCGCGCCTACATCTTCGACACCTCCCCCACCGCCGCCGCCCGCATCGCCGGTCTCGGCGACGCCTTCCGCTCCTTCCGGTACGGCGCCGCGGCCTTCAAGCTGGACTACGCGCTCTCCGGCCCGGTCCCGTGGACCTCGCCGGACGCCCACCGGGCCGGGACGGTGCACCTGGGGCCGACGGCCGGGGAGATCGACACCGCCCTGCGGGCCGCCGTCTCCGGGCGCGCGCCCGAGGTGCCGTTCCTCATCACCTCCCAGCCCACCGTCGTCGACCCCTCGCGGGCGCCGGAGGGCAAGCACGTCTTCTGGGTCTACGGGCACGTCCCGCACAACTGGCAGGGGGACCTCACCGAGGCGGTGGAGCGGCAGATCGAACGCTTCGCCCCCGGCTTCCGGGACCTGGTGCTGGGACGGGCGGTCTCGGGGCCGCCGCAGCTGGAGGCCCGGAACGCCAACTACGTCGGCGGGGACATCGCCTGTGGGGCCTTCTCCGGCCTGCAGACCATGTTCCGGCCCAAGCCGAGCCCCCGCCCCTACGCGACCCCGCACCCGGCGGTGTTCCTGTGCTCCTCGGCGACCTGGCCGGGGCCGGGCGTGCACGGCATGTCCGGACACAATGCCGCCCGCGCCGTCTGGCGCCGCCTGCGCGCCGCCGAGCGGGACTGAGGGCCGCGGCGGGACCCCGGGGAGCGTCCGGGGGAAAATGTGCCTCCCGGGGAGGCCCGTCCCCCCTCCGTGCCCTCCCTCGGACGGCTCCGGGCCCCGCGCGGACCCGCCTTCCCGATCGGGCCCGCGAGCGTCGGGATCCGCGTGGCCCGGATACCGGGTTGTCCATGGCTTTCCCCGGCCCGGTCTCGACCCGCGCGAGAGGCTCGGCACGGTACGAGGATCGACGTGCGGGCCGGTGCGTCCGCTCGGCCCCGAGAATCCGGCGAGGTAATCTCAAAATCGGGCGAACGGTGCGACCGAAGCCCCGGCATTTCCGATATCCGGGATATCCGGGATTCCTTTCGTCGCGGTACAGCGAGCACCGGGGGGCCGAACACATCATGACGCCGATTTCGCCACGGTGGGCAATGGCTCCGGGGCACGCCGCGGGATGAGGTAGCAGTCATGACGCTCTCGGCGGGCAGCCGGATCGGCCTGGCCGGAGCGGCGGTGGTCGGGGTCGCCTTCGGCATGGCCCGGTACGCCTACGGTCTGACGCTCCCCGACATCCGACAGGACCTGGAACTCTCCGAACCGGTACTCGGCCTCATCGCCGGCGCCACATTCGCCGGCTACCTGGCCGGCCTGCTGCTCGCGGGGCCACTCGCCGTCCGGCGCGGCTCACGGGCGCCGACGACCGTGGGCGGGGCCTGCGGCGCGGTGGGGGCGGTGATCGTGACCGTCGCGCAGTTCCCCTGGTTGCTCGCCGTCGGCGCCGTACTGGCGGGCAGTGCGGGTGGCTGGGTCTGGGCGTCCTACTCCGACATCGTGACGCGGACGGTGTCCGCGCCGCAGCGGCCCAGAGCGTTGGCGATCATCACGACCGGCACCAGCGGTGGGCTGGTGGTGCTGGCCGGCCTGGCCGTTCTCGCCCTCCCGGGCTCATGGCGCATGGTCTGGGCCGGCATCGCCCTCGCCGCCGTGGCCGCCGCCGTGGTGAACCTCCGCCTGGTGCCACGAACCGGGCCGAAACCCCGTCCGGAGAAACGCCGGGGGACCTCCCCGCTCGTGACGGCGCTGAGAGTCCCGGCCGCCTACTCCGTGGTCTACTTCGCGGCCGTCGTCATCTACTTCACCTATGCCGCGGACGTCCTCACCCGCGACCTCCCGGCGGCAGCCGTTCCGGCGCTCTACGCGGTCATCGGCGTCACCGGCATGGCGGGCGTGGCGACCGGGGCCGTCGCGCAGCGCATGGGCAGCCCCCGGGTCGCGGCACAGTGCCTCGTGACGGTGGCCGCGGCGTTGGCGCTCCTCGGACTGGCCGGCGATTCCATGATCGCGACGGCGGTCTCGGCCTGCGTCTTCGGCCCGGGGTACATGATCGGGTCCGCGGTGCTGGCGGTCTGGACGGCCGAACTGGTGCCCGAGCGCGCGGGCGCGGCGTTCACGGGCTGCCTGATCGTGGGAGCCGCCGGCTCGGTCGCGGCACCGATCGTCGCCGGTGCGGTGATCCCGGAACTGGGGCTGGGAACCCTGCTCATCCTCACCGCCGCTGTATCCCTGATCAGCGGGGTGGCCCTGATGCCGCACCGTGCGCGGGGAGGGAGAACCGCCGCGGAAACCGAACCGTGAGCCGGACGCCCCGCTCGGCGGGGACGGCCGGTGACCGTCCTTCTCCGTCCGGTGCCCCTCGCGAAAGCCCGAGGCCACCCCGCGTGGCCACAGCACCGCCACATGCCTCCGACAGTGCTCGCCCGATGCCGAAACGGAGCGTCGGCACGGCTCAAGGGGCTTCTCCGACGGACTCGGGGCGCCGACGGAGGACTTCGGCCCAGACCGTCTTGCCGGGAGCCCCGGCGGGGTTCGGGATGACGCCCCAACGATGGGCGAGCGTCGCGACGATGCGTAGACCCCGCCCGCTCTCGGCGTCCGTGTCCTCCGGTGGGCCGGGGAGTGCTGTCGGCAGACCGCCACGGCCGGGGTCGCCGACCTCCACACGGAGACCGCCGGGGATGAGGAGCACGACCACCTCGAACCCCTGACCGGACACGCACCCGTGGGTGGCGGCGTTGGCGGTCAACTCCGCGACGACGGCCACCGCGTCGCAGCGAACGGCCCCGGCCTCCTCTATTCCGAGGAGGCGAAGGGCGTTGTCGACCAGATGACGGGCATGACGAGCCGCTTCCGGGGTGGCGGGGAACACGTGACGGAAGACCTCGATGGAGGGTCGGAGCGGTGCGGAGGAGGGGGGGTACATGCCTCCAGCCTCGATCCCGCTGTTCCGGAGCACCAGGAACAGGACCCACACAATTCGTATCCGTGTGGGTACCCAGAGTGGACGGTGGGGCAGGTATCCGGCCAGGATGATTCCGGACACGACGGACCCGCACCACTCGGCGGAGGTGGCTTCCCTTGGCAACCAGTGGCGAACCGGAGCCCTCCGACAGCCTCCGGACCTTCGGCGCCGTCCTCAAGACCTTCCGTGAACGGGCCGGGCTCACCCAGGAGCAGTTGGCCCCGCTGCTCGGCTACGCACCGCCCACCGTCGCCGCCGTCGAGCAGGGCCGTCGCCTCCCCCAACGCGACTTCGTCGACAAGGCGGAGGAAGTCCTCGACGCGTTCGGCACGCTGCGCGCCGCCGCTCGCCACCTGTCCCGTCGCCCCGGCCTCGCGGCCTGGTTCCGCGAGTGGGCCCGCCTGGAGGAGGAAGCCCTCAACCTCTGGACCTACGAATGCCGTGTCGTCCCCGGCCTGTTGCAGTCCGAGGGATACGCGCGGGCCGTGTTCGAAAGCAGGGTTCCTTCGCTGACCGACACCGAAGTCCACGAGCAGGTGAAGGCACGGCTGGAACGTCAGCGTCTTTTGCGGGAGCGACCCCACACCGGGTACAGCTTCATCCTGGAAGAAGGGTTGTTCTTCCGCCACATCGGAGGCGAAGAGGTCACCCGAGGGACGATTGATCTCCTCCTCGAGCTGAGCATGCTGCGCAACGTGCAGATTCAGGTCATGCCCCAACGACAGGAGGAGCACGCCGGCCTGAGAGGGCCACTGCAACTGCTCGAGACCACGGAGAACCGATGGTTGGCCTACTCGGAGGGGCAGTTCCACAGCCACCTGAACACCGACGCAAAACAGGTCGGGATGATGCTTCAGAGCTATGCCAAGATGCGCTCACAGGCTCTCTCTCCCAGAGACTCCGTGAGCCTGCTGGAGCAACTGCGAGGAGAACTGTGAGCACCGAGGAGTCGGGCTGGTTCAAGAGCAGCCACAGTGGTCCCGATGGTGACAGTTGCGTGGAGGTGTCCACCTCCCGGCCGGAGGCCGTGTGGGTGCGGGACTCCAAGGATCCACGCGGGCCCCGGCTCAGCGTCTCCCCCACCGCGTGGCGGGCGTTCGTCTCCCGGGCCGCCGGCTGAGGAACGGGCGGCGGCCCGGGGGCGCTCAGGAGGTGCCGGGTGACGGGGCGAGGCGGTCGGCGAGTTCGTCGGTGTCGGCGAGGAACCAGATGTGCCGCCCCCGGTTGGATTCCCGCACCAGCGCCGGCAGGGCGGTGCCGGCGGCGGTGTGGCTCGAGATGTCGCCGAGGATCACCAGGCGCATCCCGTACTGGACGCACTTCTGTGTGACCTCCCCCGCGAAGCCCGTGCCCAGGTCGAAGAAACGCTCGTCGAGGCGCTCGACGGGGACGGCGACCACGTCGGCGCGTCCGTAGGCGGCGCCGATCAGCCGGTCCAGGACATCCTGCTGCTCGGCGATGACGGGACCCTCGGCGTCGAGGACGAGGACGGGGATGCCGTGGTACTCAACGATGGTCGTCACGTGGCTCCTCGGGTGCGGTGGCGGCGGGGAACAGACCGCTCCCCGGTTCGAGCACGGATTCGATGAGGGTGAGCAGTGCGGCGGTGTCCGCCGGGTTCCCCAGGACGACGAGCCGCAACCGTGAGCGTTCCGGTTCGTGGATCGTCTGCACCCTCGGCCCCGGCGTACCTCCCCGGGGGGAGTGGACGGCGGCGGTGACCAGGGTGGCCAGACGGTGGGCGGTCTCCGGGGTGAGGGGGTCGATCTGCACGATGGTCGAGACCTCGGCGGAGGGAACGGCTTCGCCGACTCCCGGTGCCGGTGAGGGCCCGGCGGTGACGGATCCACCGGTCAGGGCCTCCACGTCCTCCCTCGCGATCCGGTACTGCTTGCCGATCCGGACGGCTTTCAGCTTCCCGGTGCGGACGTAGTTCCGGATGGTTCGGACGTGCAGGCCCAGCAGTTCGGCCACGTCCCCGACCGAGTACAACTCGCGTTCACTCTCACTCATCATTCCCCAAACTACCTTACCCGTGGGCCCCTCAGAGGAAAAAAGGGAGTGATGGGGAATCCGGCATCGTCGGAACCGCCCTCCTCCATTCGCGGCTCCGCCCCACCAC
>NZ_VKHS01000237.1 GCF_014141525.1 Streptomyces calidiresistens | reverse complement strand
GATCGCAGCCATCACCCGCATCCGCACAGCCTCCTGCTGAGCAGGCGAAAGCCTCCGCATGTCCCCGGTCAAGTCATCACCCATGCCACACCAACGAACGAGACACCAAAAAGTGACGGATCAATAATTTCCTGGAACGCCGCAGCGGCCGGTCACGAGGCGCGGCGGGAGGCGGAGCTGGGGGGAAGCAAGCGCAGATCCTCTTCGCTCACGAGATCGAACCGAAGGGCGAAGGCGACCAGAGCCTCACGCTTGGAATGCTTGAGTCCGTCATCCTCGGACTTTGACCACTGACCGACGGGAAGCTTACGAAGCGCTAAGTAGTCGATGTGGTAGTTAACGCTGCTACGGTTGGCGTCTTTAAATTGATCGATTCCTCGTAACCTCTCGACAACCTCTCGGAGTGAAGGCACGGCTGTCATAGAGGATTCGCGCAAACGCGGCTCGCACAGCACGACGAGAACAAGGAAGTACTTGCTCGTCTTGTCCAGATGAATTGACGAGATCATTGCCCTCGTGGCCAGGTCCATCTGAAGCAGACGCGGCGGAGGGGCGTAGACAGTGAGCCCAGTGACGCCCGTACTGGTCGGGACCAAAATGCGCGACATTTCAAATGGAATCACCAATTCCAGCTGTCGAGGGCGCACCTTGATCAGCTCGGCACCACCTTCCAGATTCTCGACGACATAGGTAGTACTCATAGTGATATTGGACACAGTGGGTTGCTGGGCGGAAACCTTGAGCCATCCGAGGCTGGGGGTGGCGTTCGGTTGAATCTTTCCCGAGCGTTCGGATATCCCAAATTTGAGTTCTTCGCCGGTTTTCAGGTTGATCCGCCCGCTACTGCTGCGTCCCCGCAGCTGACCGGAGTCACTTTGCCAGGTCACGATCACCTCAATGCCCGCTGCGGGTTTCTGCCCACTTGCCATGGCACCCCCATTTTTCGCGACGTTTGTACCGGACACGCATGTGGCTTGCACGTTACCGGATCTTCGAGCTTGCAGGAAGGCATTCTCTGCGTGCGCACTACCGCGTCACGCCCCAAGCTCGTCATCCGGGCCGACGGCGCCGGGGGGCCACGCAGTCCCGTCTGCTGGCCGCTCGCCGACGCCACCGGCCTGACCGTCGCATTCACCGACGCGCTGCGCCCTCTGCGGCCACGCGGCACCGGACACAACCCGGGCAGGATCGCCGTGGACCTGGCGGTGATGCCCGCGGACGGCGGCGAAGCCATCGCCGACTTGGCCCTATGTGTGTCCAGGGCGAGGTCTCCGGCCCGGTGGCCTCTACCCGGACCGCCTGGCTCTTGCTGGCCGGCATCGACCACACAGCACTGGAAGCACTGCGCACGGCCCGAGCTGCAGCGCGCGAGGTCGCCTGCCCGGGCCGCCGAGACAGACAGTGGCATGCCGGGTCTTCGAACTTGGTGGGGGTGCGGTGGTGACAGGCATGCTCACTGGTCAAACTGTGTGAGGTAGGTGGGGTGACGGTGCCCCGACGCGAGGAGCCCGCAGGCCTTCCCGATCATGGTTGTTCTCTACCCAACCGATCATGAAACCCCACGGGCGTGGGCATCGACGATACCGGGATCAACGAGGCGGCCACGCGACTTCTGAGGGCTGGAGGGGGTGAGTGTGACGCAGATCAAGGACGACGGGCTGGGTGGTTCGCCGGTGTACGTGGTCACGGCCGAGGACTCCGCCCGGGCCTGTCCCTCCTGCGGGCTGTTCGCCACATGCCTGAAGGACTACCGCACCTCCCGGCCCAGGTACCTGCCCTGCGGTGGGCGCCCGGTGAGTATCCGGTGGCGCAAAGCGCGCTGGTACTGCACCGAACCCGTCTGCCCACGTGGCTCGTTCACCAAGGCGATGGGCCCGGTCCCCGCCGGGATGCGGACCTTGGGTTCAAGGGGTCGTCGCAACACCACTTGGTTTCAGGTGGTGGGTAGATCACGTAAACGCTCGGCTGGGGTATCCCAGCCGAGCGTCTTGCGTGGCCGGCCGTTGAGCTCCTGGGCCACGTGTTCGAGGTCCTCGGGACTGTGGACGGTCAGGTCGGTGCCCTTCGGAAAGTACTGCCGCAGCAGCCCGTTCGTGTTCTCGTTCGAGCCGCGTTGCCATGGTGAGGCCGGGTCGCAGAAGTAGACGGGCATGCCGGTGGCCATGCTGAACTGCTGGTGTCGTGCCATCTCGCTGCCCTGGTCCCAGGTCAGGGAGCCGCGCAGGTGCGTGGGCAGGGTCTGGATGGTGGTGACGAGGCCGTCGGGGACGGTCTCGGCGTCGTGGGCTCCGCCGGGCAGGTGGACCAGCATGGTGTAACGGGTGCTGCGCTCGACCAGGGTGGCGATCGCGGAACGGCCGCCCGCGCCGATGATCAGGTCGCCTTCCCAGTGACCGGGCACCGCCCGGTCCTCGATGTCGGCGGGGCGATCGCTGATCATCACCATCGGATCGATGAACCGCGGGGTGCGCCGTTCGGGGTCCCGGCGTGGTTTGCGGCGGGTCCGGCCGGAACGGATGGCTGCCTGAACTTCCTGTTTCAGGCCACCACGGGCCTGGAAATACAGTGCCTGATAGACCGTCTCCACGCTCACCCGCATGCTCTCGTCGTCGGGACGTTCCCTCAGTAGAGCGTGGCAGATCTGCTCCGGCGACCACCGCCTGCGCAGGCCGTCACGGACGAAGCGGCGCAGCCGTCCCTCGCGCAGCAGCTTGCGCTCCTTGGGTCGGGGTCTGCGCGAGGCCGCGGCGCGGTGGGCGGCATAGGGCACGTCCGATCGCCCGCAGCGACCGCCCCGCCGTCCGAAGATCACGAATCCGTTCCCGTTCGGCGAGCGTCAAGAACCGCGGGTGAAGCTGCTTCTCCAGGGCCGTCAGGCCCATCGATGCCTCACACCGCACATCGTGACGGTTCCCGCCGCGTAGTCGACACGACGGCCATCGGCATAGGTGCGCGTGGTGCCGGACTTCTTGACGCCCCGGTCCCAGTCCCGGGCCGTGCGCTCGTTCACCCCCACCCGCCTGGCCGCCGCAGCCTGCGAGACTCCCTTGGCCCGAAGCCGCTCGTACTCGTCCCGCCCCGAATGCCACCGACGCGGCAGACGCACCGAACGCCGTCCGGCCTGCCGGGCCCAGCCGAACGCGGTGTTCGGGTTCACCCCCAGCTCACGCGCCACCACGGTCACGTTCCCCACGACATCCAGACGGGCAAGAAAACGCTCCCGCGACCCCTCAAGATCACCACATTCAACGCCCACGGTCCTCGCAACTCCCACAGATCGCGGGTGTTGCGAGGACCGCTAGCCTCGATGTTTCGTGGTGGGCCGTTGATGGAGTCGGGTGTCCGTTTGGTTGTCAGCGGTTGAGGGCGGGCAGGTCGAGTGCCCGGGTGTCGTCTCGGGTGGACGCCGGATTCCACTGGTCCGGGCTTGCTTCTCTTCTCGTGGGGACAGGCGAATCTGCTGGTCAACCGGGGTTCGGCATGAGTGCGAGCCGTGGGAGGGCGTCTGTGATCTCACGGATCCAGGGCCAGTGGCGGGGGAGTCGGAGGATGCGGCGCCGGCCGGTGGTGATGAGCTGGCCCGCCGCGGAGAACAGGCGGAACCGCAGCCGGCAGGGTTCCCGGAGCCGGGTGGGGCCGGTCAGGGCGAGCATGGGCATCCAGGCCCGGCAGGTCGAGAGCGAGCTGGACGATCTCCAGCCAGACCTTGTTCTGCGTGGTGTGGTGCAGGGGGAGGTTGCGCAGGCCGGTGGACCGGGCGGCCCGGATGCGGTCCTCGGCGCGGGCCCGGAGCCGGTGACGGAGCTCGAGTTCGGCGATCGGCCGGTCGGGGGTGTTGGTGGCGAAACAGGTGATCCGCATGCCGTCCGCGTCCGTGATTCTCAACCGGGCTCCGGGGTGGGGCCGTTCCTTGCGGACGATCAATCGCATGCCCTTGGGCCATCCGTCGAGGAGGTCGCCGGTGAGTTCGGCGATCCAGGCCCCGTCACGAACCTCGCCGTCGGACTCGACGGCGGGTGTCCAGGCTGATGGGGGGATCTTCAGCACCTGGCTGTGGATGGCTTCGGTGATCACCATGCCGACCGAGCAGGACAGCCGGCGTCCTCGCTGGGCGAGCCAGGCCACGAACTCATGGGTGTCCCCGGCCGTGTCGCAGCGGATCAGCGTCCGCCGCCCCTTGCGGTACTTCTTGGGCAGTTGAGTCAGGGCCAGGCGGGTTGTGGTGATGTGGCCGGTGGCGGTGTTGCTGCCCGCGTTGCCCGGCCGCAGCAGAGCGGTGACGGGTTCTCCGGTTCCGCCCGGTCCGTGATCGACGAACGCTGTGAGCGGGTGGTGGCCGCAGGTCTTCTTCCAGGTCGCAGCCGCGTTCTGCTTGTCCGAGTGCGCGAGGACCAGGACCCCGTCCAGGTCCACGATCACTCCCCAGAGGGGGCGCCCCCGGTCCGTCCGCATGCGGGGCCTGGTCACCCGCCAATGCCCGGACGTGTTCACGGACTTCGGAACGTGCGGTGCGGATCGCGGTCAGCGCCTTCTCACCCGGGGCTGCGAGGGTGTCGATCAGCCGGGAGACCGTCGGATCGGAGGCGACCGGCCCGAACACAGCCGGCTCGGACCGCGGCAGGGCAATGTCGGCGAGGCAGTCCCCGCCGAGCGCGACCGCCAGGGCGAGATCCACGAGTCGAAGCCGTCGGCCTTGAAGTTGTGGATCACATCCCTCACCCGGTCGTCGCTGGTGAACGTGACCTCGGCGATCTTCGCCACCGCCATGCCCTGCGCGGACAGCAGCACCATTTGAGCCCGCCGCCAGATCACCACCGACCCGCTGCCACGGCGGATGATCCGCAGCAGCCGCCTGCTCCCGTCGTCATCGATCTCAGGGACCCGCACGCGTTCAGCCACGTGATCATTCTGGCGTCGGAGAGCTTCCCGGCGCAGCAACCGCGCGACACATCACGACAGGGCGAACGTTGCCTGATGCGGCACTCTACTAGGCCAAGTGGTCCGGCAGCTTCGGGGGCCGGCAACGGGATGGCTGAGAATCAGGCGCGACGATCTCCCGTTCCCGCTACGCCAGTCTCACCAGCACCACCGCTGCCAGGGTGCACTGGTGGCCCTGACCGGTCGGCTCGGCTGGTCAGGTGGGCCATGCGGTCAGGAGTTCGGCGGGGCTGTATGTGGCATCGAGGCTGGTGCAGTTGGTTCCGGAGCGGGAGATGGCGACGGTGGGGAGGGCTTCGGGGGTGAGGGCGGCGAGGTCGTGGCGGTCGAAGGGTGAGTTCTCCATCCATTTGACGGAGCCGAGGAACAGCAGCTCTCTGGCGATAGGGCCGCGATCGGCGCCGACGAGGTCGATTTCGATGTCGTTGGTGCGGGTCCAGTAGCCGCCGACGGCCGGAGCCGCGGGAAGTTGTTCGTCGGGCAGCAGCCGGGCGAGTGCCGCGCGGATGAGGGGTTCTACGGCACGTCCGCGCCAACTGGCCCGGTTCCGCTGGATGCGTTCCAGCGTCAGGTCCCCCCGTCCTCGTTCGACTTCGTCCATGGAGGGTCCCAGAAGTCTCAGCCAGAAGTGGAGGTAGGAGTCGGTGACGCGGTAGCGGCGGTCTTCGGAAGGCCTGAGCGCTAGGGGGAGTTCCGTGGTGACGACGCGCTTGTCAGTGAGGAGGGGTGAGTGCCCGCTGCAGCGGGGGGGGGGGGATGCCGCTGGCGGCCTTGGCGATGTTGGAGAAGGTCCGCTCGCCGCTGCCGATCGCCGACAGGACCGCGTGTGCCTGCGCCTGTGGAGGGAACTCCGCGGCCAGTGACCGCTCTGCGGACACCAGCAGCGCGGAGACCGGGCCTGCGAGCACTTGCCCGAGGAAGTCCCAGAGTCCAGCGCCGTGCGGACATTCCGCGCAGATCGGCGGCAGACCCCCGGTCACGAGTGCGGCATCGAAGGCCTTGGCCGCTTCCAGGCCAAGCATGGCGCCGACCTCGGCGGGGTTCAGTGGCCCCCAGCACCATCTCCCGCCCGCGCTGGTGGAAGGGGAGGCCATAGCTGTTGAGCGCCTCCATCATGGACAGGTCCGAGCCGATGAGGATGAGCAGCACGGGTTTGGCTTCCGGCGCCCGGTCCCAGGCCCGCTGCAGCATCCCTTCAAAGGTCCCGGCCTCGTCCATCAGGTACGGCACCTCGTCCAGCACCAGGACGCTCGGCCGGTCGTGCGGCAACGCCGCCGCCAGCACATCGAATGCCGCGTCCCAGTTGTCCGGCTGCGCCGAGGCCACCAGGCTGGCCAGCGGGAGCGTGGAGGCCTGCGCATCTCGCGTCAGATCGTGCCGCGGCGAGGCTGCGGTAGTCGCGTAAAAGAGGAAGGGTGCTCCGCACTGCTCGGCGAACCGCTCCACCAGCCGTGACTTCCCCATCCGTCACCGCCCGCGCAGCGTCACACACCGCCCCGGCCGCTCACCGCCCACCCCGGCGACCGCCTTCTGAAACTCACGATCGAGGGGCGCGAGCCTCATGCCCACGCCCTACGAAGTTCACCATGCCAACCACCTCCCGATCACTCAGAGATAGTGACATCAAAGTTACTAACATCGATGTTAGCTGTAGCCGGTCGAAAGGGGGGCCACGCTCAAGGAGCCGTGGGATCGCCATCGTGGCCGACAGGACCCCCTGCCCAAAACCCCAGGTCAACAAGCCGGGGTGCGGTGAGGGGCCCCGGGGGTACGCCGCATTGCCTCACGGATGTGCGGCGATTGCCGCACGCGAAACGCCCCCTCCGGGGGTGTTTTCGCAGGTCAGGGCTTTGCGCTGGGTGGGGCGGGGTGCTGCCTCTT
>NZ_VKHS01000236.1 GCF_014141525.1 Streptomyces calidiresistens | reverse complement strand
CCCCCGGGTTCGCCCCCGCGGCGTCGGCGGGGAGGCGACCGGGGTCCCCGGGAGGAGTTTCGTCGGAGCGAATCCGGCGTCCGGAGCAGGCGCTAGGGTGAGCGCTGTCCGACGCCGTCCACCGAACCGGGGCCCGCACCTCGATGTCTGAGCAGTCCGCCCACCCAGAATGTCCCCGGCACGTCGTCACCGCCGTGCTGGTCTCCCACGACGGCGCGCGCTGGCTCCCCGACGTCCTCGCGGGGCTGACCGGTCAGGAGCGCCCCGTCCAGGACGTCATCGCCGCCGACACCGGCAGCGCGGACGAGTCCGCCGCCCTCCTCGCCGAGGCCCTCGGACCGGACCGCGTCCTCCACCTGGCCCGTCGCACCTCCTTCGGCACGGCCGTCGCCGAGGCCCACCGCACCGCACCGGTGCTCGGCCCCGACGACCTGCCCTACCTGCGACGCCCCGAGGCGTGGAACCCCGTCACCCGCAGCTGGGACACCAGCGTCTACGACCTGCCCGAACTGCCGCACGGCGAACCCGTGCACTGGCTGTGGCTGCTGCACGACGACGCCGCCCCCGAACCCGACGCCCTGGCCCACCTGCTGCGCGAGGCCGAAGAACACCCGGACGCCGTCATCCTCGGCGGCAAGCTGCGCAGTTGGTACGACCGCCGGCAACTCCTGGAGACCGGCGTCTCCATCGCCTCCAGCGGACGCCGCTGGACCGGCCTGGAACGCCGGGAACAGGACCAGGGCCAGCACGACGGCACCCGACGGGTCCTGTCCGTCTCCAGCGCCGGCATGCTCGTGCGCCGCGACGTCTTCGAGGAACTCGGCGGCTTCGACCGCCGACTGCCCCTGATGCGCGACGACGTGGACCTGTGCTGGCGCGCCCACACCGCCGGTCACGACGTGCTGGTCGTCCCCGCCGCCGTCCTCCGGCACGCCGAGGCCTCCGCCCGCGAACGCCGCTCCATCGACTGCGCCGGCCGACTCGGCGGCAGCCCCCACCGCGTGGACAAGGCCGGGGCCGTCCACACCCTGTTGGTCAACACCCCCGGTCGCCGTCTGCCCCGGGTGCTGCTGCGCCTGATCGTCGGCACCCTGCTGCGCGTGGTGGGCTACCTCCTGGGCAAGCAGCCCGGTCGCTCCCTGGACGAGATCGGCGGTCTGCTCGCGGTGCTGCTGCGCCCCGAACGCGTCCTGGCCGGTCGCCGGGCCCGCTCGCGCGCCGCCGCCCCCGACCACGACCCGGCCGAACTGCGACCGCTCTTCCCGGCCGCCGGCGCCACCGTCAAACTCAGCCTCGACCAGGCGATGTCCACCGTCTCCGGCCGCTTCGGCTCCGGGGACACCGGCTCCGGCGGACGCCACGGGGGCGTGGAGTCCGGCCCCTCCGACGACGACGCCGACTCCCTGGAGGTCGAGCAGTTCGCCCGCGTCCGCCGGCTCGCCCGGCGACCCGGCCCCGTCCTGTTCCTCCTGCTGCTGCTCGCCTCCCTCTTCGCCGGCCGCGCCCTGCTGGGCGGCGGTGCCCTCGGCGGCGGTGCCCTGCTCCCCGCCCCGGCCGACGCCGGCGAGCTGTGGGCCCGCTACCTCGACACCTGGCAGCCGCTGGGCATCGGGGGCACCGCCTCCGCACCGCCCTGGATCGCCTTCGTGGCGACCCTCGGCACCCTCTTCCTCGGCTCCCTCGGGCCGGTGCTGACCCTGCTGTTCGTCCTGGCCGTACCGCTCGCGGGAATCAGCGCCTACCTGTGCGCGGGCCCGCTGGTGCCCTCCCGGGCGCTGCGCGCCTGGGGTGCGGTCGCCTACGCCCTGCTGCCGGCGGTGACCGGTGCCGTGGCCTCCGGCCGCGTCGGCACGGTGCTGCTCGCCGTGCTGCTGCCGCCCATGGCCCGCGCCGCCCTCGCCGCCCTCGGCCCCGGCGCCGCGCCGGGGCCGTGGCGCGCGGTCTGGGCCACCGCCCTGCTGCTCACCGTCACCACCGCCTTCACCCCCGTGACGTGGCTTCTCGCCGCCGTCCTCGGGGTCCTCGCCCTGGTGGTCGCGATCCGACCCGGCGGCTCCGGAGCCGCCGCGCGCGGCGCGGTCCTCGGTCGGCTGGCCGCCGTGCTGTTCACCCCGCTGCTGGTGCTCTCCCCCTGGTCCTGGCGGCTGTTCGCCGATCCCTCCCGGCTGATCCGGGAGGCCGGTGTCGCCCCGGCGATCGAGCCCGCCGACGCCTTCCAACTGCTCACGCTCAGCCCCGGCGGCCCGGGCACCACCGGGGCCTGGGTACTGGTCGGCATCCTGCTGGCCGCCCTCGCGGCCCTGCTGCGCGCCGACCGTCGCACCGCCATCGGCACCGCCTGGGCCGTCGCCCTGCCGGCCCTCCTGATCGCCGTCTGGGCCAACACCGACGACACCGCCTGGCCCGGCCCGGCGATGCTGCTCGCCGGCCTGGCCCTCATCGGCGCCGCGATGGTCGGGGCCGACGGCGCCCGCCACCGGGTCGCCGAACAGAACTTCGGCTGGCGGCAGCCGGTCGCGGTGCTGATCGCCGCCGCCGCCGCGCTCGGCCCGCTGCTCGCGGTCGGCGCCTGGATGCTGCGCGGCGCCGACGGCCCCCTGGAGCGGGGCAACCCCGGTCAGGTCCCCGCCTTCGTCGCGGAGGAGAGCGGCACCGGCGACCGGGCCCGCACCCTGGTCCTGGCCGGCGAGGGCGAGGATGCCGAGGGCGCCCCCCTGCGCGTGGACTACACCGTCCTGCGGGGCTCCGGGGCCCGCCTCGGCGACGCCGACATCACCGACCTCATGCCGTCCGACGGGGCGCTCGACCGCGCGGTCGGCGAACTCGTCGCCGGGTCCGGCGCCGATCAGACCCTGGTGCTGGCCGGGTACGCGGTGCGCTACGTCATCGTGCGCGACGGCTCGCCCGCGGAACTCCACCGCGTCCTGGACACCACCCCCGGCCTCAAGCGGCTCAGCCAGGAGGACGGCAGCGCCCTGTGGCGGGTCGAGCGGGTGATGGCCCGGGCCGTGATCGTGCCGCCGGGCGAGAACGGGAACGGCGAGTGGGAACGCGTCCCCGCCGGCCCGGTCGCGATCGACACGGAGATCCCCGCCGGCCCGGACGGCCGCGTCCTGCGCCTGGCCGACGCCTCCGACCCCGGCTGGTCGGCCACCCTGGACGGCGAGCCGCTGACCCGCACCCGCCTCGACGGCTGGGCCCAGGGCTTCGAACTGCCGGAGAACGGCGGTCGGCTGGAGGTCACCTGGAACTCCGGCCGCCTGCACACCGGATGGGTGTGGACCCAGGGCTTTCTGCTGCTGGTGCTCACCGTGCTGGCCCTGCCCGGCCGGCGCCGTGAACTCGACGACGACCTCCCGGAGGCGGAGGCGGCGCCCGTCGGCGGTCGGCGGGCGGCCAGGGCCGCCGCCGCCGCGGCCGCGGCGGCGGACGGTGCCTCCGGGAACCGCGCCGGTGACGAGCCCGTTCCGGTGCCGGGCCCCCGCCCGCACGAGGAGCCCGAGTTCGACGCCTTCGGCAACTCCGGTCCCGCGCCGGTGCCGGGCCCCCGACCGGGGGCCCCGGAGCCGGCCGAAGCCGACCGGTGGGGGCGGCCCCCGCAACCCGCCGGGGGCGGCCCCGTCCGGGACGACTGGACGAACGCGGGCGGCGCCGGCCACGGCTGGGAGGGACCGGCCGACGGCGGGTACCCGCAGCCGGCCGGGGCGCCGCCCCGGGACGCGGACGGGTACGGCGAGCCCCATCCCGGCGCCTACGGCGGAGGACACCCCGGAGGGCATCCCGGGGGCTACGGCGAGGGCTACGGCGAGACCCGCCCCGACGCCTACGGCGAGGGGTACGGGACCGACCCGTACGGCACCGGCCGGCCCGACGGGAACACCGACGGCTACCCCTCCGACTACGACTACGGCGGTCCCCGGTGACCCGCCCCGCGCCGACCGGCGGTCCCGCCGGCGAGCCCGCTCCCGCCCGATGACCCCCGCGACCCCCCGATGACGGAGAGATCGATGCGCAGCACACCGGCGCTGTCCCTGCTCGCCGTGGGCGTGGCACTCGCCGCCGTCACCGGCCTGGCCGGACTCGGCGACGACCCGGCCGCCCCGCGTCCGGCCGGCGAGACCGCCCGCGTCCCCGTCGAGCGCACCACCCTGATCTGCCCGCAGCCCACCCGTGGGGAGGGCGCCACGACCTGGTACACCGCCTTCACCCCCGTGGCGGAGGGACCCGCCGACGGACCGTTGGGCGGCGCGGAGTTGACCCCGGCCCTCGAGCACCGCACGGGCGGGGATCCGACGGACGACGCCGAGGACTCAGAGGACTCAGAGGACACGGACGACTCCGAGGACGGGGACGACGGGGAGGACTCCGAGGACACGGACGCCGAGGAGGACGCCGACGCGGACGCCGCGGACGCCGCGGACGCCGGGGACGATGCCCGGGCGCCCGCCGCCGAGGGCGTGCTCGCCCTGGAGGAGCCCGGCACCCCCGTCGCCGACTCCACCAAGGACGCCGACGCGCCCGCCCTCTCCGGCACCGCCTCGGGCCGGCTCGCCCCCGGCTGGACCGTGCAGCAGACCACCCGGGTGCCCTCCGGCCCCGGCCGCGGGCTGCTCGGCACCGCCTGCCAGACCCCGGACACCGGCTTCTGGTTCGCCGGCGCCTCCACCGTGGACACCCGCACCGACTACGTCCACCTGATCAACCCCGACGACTCGGCGACCGT
This sequence comes from Streptomyces calidiresistens, assembly GCF_014141525.1. Taxonomy (GTDB): domain Bacteria; phylum Actinomycetota; class Actinomycetes; order Streptomycetales; family Streptomycetaceae; genus Streptomyces; species Streptomyces calidiresistens. The sequence goes on along the minus strand of NZ_VKHS01000236.1, from coordinate 2,114 downwards.
GGTGGACATCGAGCTGTACGGGGCGGAGGGCCGGTTGGAGAACCTCTTCGACGAGGGCGTCACCCTGCCCCCGAACCGCAGCGTCCCGGTCCGCCTCTCCACCCTGACCGAATCCGCCGAGACCAACCTGGTGGTGCACGTCACCGCCCGCACCGGTCGGATCGGCGCGCAGATCGAGGCCATCGACGAGCAACTGGGCACCGACTGGCTGCCCGCGACCACGGCCCCGGCCGCCGGGCCCGCCCCGATCGTCCTGCCCGGCATCCCGGAGGACGCCGAGACCGTCCGGCTGGTCGCGCTCAACCCCGGCGACACCGACACCACCTTCGGCATCCGCTTCGTGGGCCCCTCCGCCACCATCACGCCGGCCGGCAACGAGTCCGTCCACCTGCGGTCCAACCTGCTGGAGTCGGTGGACCTGGGCGACGTGACCCGGGGCGAGGCGGGGGCCCTGCTGCTGTTGCCGCCCGAGGGCGTCGAGGGCGTGTCCGTCATCGCGGGTCTGCGCATCACCCGCGGCGAGGGGGACGAGCAGGAGATGGCCTTCGTCTCCGGCACCGCCCCGCTGGAACGGCGCGCGAGTTCGGCCGGCAACACCGACAAGGGCACCGAGTTGTTCCTCACCGCGCCGGGGGAGGACGTCGAGGTCACCGTGACGCTCTCGCCCGGCACCGACGGCGGTGCCGCCGGCACCGAGACGCACACCGTCCCGGCCGGCACCACGCTGGCCGTCGCCCCGGCGGTCGCCGACGACCTGGAGGGCCGTTACGCCCTGACGGTCGAGCGCACCGGCGGCGGCCCGCTGTACGCGGCCCGCTCGCTGACCATGACCACCCGGGACATCCCGATGTTCACCATCCAGTCGATCCCGGACGACCGGTCCACGGTGCAGGTGCCGGAGACCGGCCGGGACCTCGGGGTCCTCACCCGCTGACCGGGGCCGCGGCGGGGAGCGGGCACGACGCCGCTCACTCCTCGCCGTAGCGCGGGTCCACCGATTCCGGGGCCAGCCCCAGGAGGTCGGCGGCCTGTTCCACCACCACCTCGTGCACCAGGGCGGACCGTTCGTCCCGCCCCCGGCTGCGCAGCTCGATCGGACGGCGGTAGACCAGGATCCGGTCCGGCCGGCCGTCGCGCCCGCGCAGCACCCCGCCCAGCGGCACGGAGTCCGACCCGGCGGTCCCCGCCGGCAGCTCGCCGGCCGGCGGCACCTCCAGCACCTCGAACTCCACCCGGGCCAGTTGCGGCAGGCGCCGGCGCAGCCGGTCGGCGGAGTCCTCGACCAGGCCGTGGAAGGTCTCGGCCCGGGTCACCGCCAGCGGAACCCGGGGCGGCGCGATGGGGCCGCGCATGCCACGACCGTGCCGGTCCCGGTGCCGGCGTCGTCCGGGCGGTGTCGCGGATGTCCCGCTGCGGTCGTCCATCGTCTCCGACCATAGATGAAGCCGATCGGCGGCAGGAGGACGCCCGCGCCGGCGGAGGGGGTGACTTCCGGACGAACTTCCGGACGAAACGGCACGATGCGACCATGTCCCGGCCGTCCCCGCACGACACGGGAGGGTGACGGGGCCGTCATGCGTCGCGACCCGCTCAGGAGTGCGGTACGGTCCAACATCGTGAGCCCCGTACGTCGCTGTTCGCGAACCGCGTGCGGCCGTCCCGCCGTGGCGACGCTGACGTATGTCTACGCGGACTCCACGGCGGTCCTCGGTCCCCTCGCGACCTATGCCGAGCCCCATTGCTACGACCTGTGCGCCGAGCACTCCGAGCGGCTCACCGCGCCGCGCGGCTGGGAGGTCGTGCGCCTGGCGCCGGATCCCCGGGCCCCGCGTCCCGTCGGCGACGACCTGGAGGCCCTCGCGGACGCCGTCCGCGAGGCGGCCGGGCCACCCCGGCAGGCCTCCCCGGAGGAACGCGGTCGCGGCCGTGAACGTGACCGGGACCAGGATCGCGAGCGGGAGCGCTCCCGCGAACGCGGCCGGGACCGCACCGGCCGCGCACCCTCCCGGGGCGCCGGCGAGCCCACCGAGGTCGTCCGCCGCGGGCACCTGAGGGTGCTGCGTTCGCCCGACCCCTGACCCGCCCGGACCGCGGGCCGGCGCGCCCCCCGGGCC
>NZ_VKHS01000235.1 GCF_014141525.1 Streptomyces calidiresistens | reverse complement strand
TGCAGCTTCGTCGGCAGCGTCAGGTGTGTATAAGAGACAGGAGGGGACCTCAACGGGTTCGCGCGGACCCGCGCCGGCGGGGGCGGACCCGGCGCGGGACGCACACCGCGCCGGGTCCGTCCCGGTTCAGCCGACCGGCTCCGGCTCCCGCTCCGGCGCCGGGGGTCCGCCGGCGCCGGGCGGGAGGGCACCGGTCGGGGTGCCGCTGCCGCGCAGGTGCTTCTCCAGGCTCGCGCCCTCCACATCCACGTTGGGCAGGATCCGGTCCAGCCACGCCGGCAGCCACCAGGCACGCCGTCCCAGCAGGCCCATCACGGCGGGCACCAGGGTCATCCGGACGACGAAGGCGTCCAGCAGGATCGCGATCGCGAGGCCGAAGCCGATCGCCTTGACCATCATGTCGCCGGCGGTGATGAAGCCGAAGAAGACGCTGATCATGATGATCGCGGCGGCCGTGACCACCCGGGCGTTGAGGTCGAAGCCGGAGACCACCGCCTGCTGCGGGTCCTCGCCGTGGACGTAGGCCTCCCGCATCCGGGTGACGAGGAAGACCTCGTAGTCCATGGCCAGGCCGAAGATCACACCGATGAGGAAGATCGGCATCATGCTGACGATCGGTCCGGTCTCGGCGACGCCGAGCAGACTCGCTCCCCAGCCCCACTGGAAGACCGCGACCACGGCGCCCAGGGCGGCCAGCACCGACAGCAGGAAGCCGAGGGCGGCCTTCAGCGGGACGAGGAGAGAGCGAAAGACCAGCATCAGCAGCACGAACGCCAGGCCCACCACCAGTGCCAGGTAGGGCACCAGGGCGTCGTCGAGGACCTTGGTGAAGTCGCTCTCGACGGCGGTCTGGCCGGAGACCAGCACCTGTGCACCGGTCTCCTCGGCCACCACGGGGGCGACCTCGCCGCGCAGTTCGGCGACCAGGTCGGCGGTCTCCCGGTCGGAGGGTCCGGAGGAGGGGAAGGCGACCATCCGGGCGATGTCGCCGGCCTCGTTGAAGGTGGCGGGGGTCACCGCCACCACGCCCTCCAGTTCCGAGACGCGATCGGCGGCGCGCTCGGCGGCGGCCTCGGGGTCGTCGGCGTCCCGGGCGTCGAGGACCAGCAGCAGCGGGCCGTTGAAGCCGGGGCCGAAGCCCTCGGAGAGCATGTCGTACGCCTGGCGCTGGGTGGTCTCCTCCGGCTGGGTGCCCTCGTCGCCCATGCCCAGGCGCATGTCGGTGACGGGCAGCGCGAGGATGCCGAGCAGGGCGACGCAGGCCGCCAGCACGGGGACCGGGCGGCGGAGCACGCCGCGCGCCCAGCGGCTGCCGAAGTTCTCCCGGCCGGAGCGGGAGAAGGTGGCGGGGATGGTGGTCGGGACGCCGCCCCGGTCGGCGTTGGCCTTCCGGACCCGGCGGCCGAAGATGCGCTTGCCGACGAAGCCGAGGGCGGCGGGCACCAGGGTCAGCGCGACCAGGACGGCCACGGCGACGGTCGCGGCGGCTGCCATGCCCATGCGGGTGAGTATCGGGACGTTGACCACGGCCAGGCCGGCGAGGGCGATGATCACGGTCAGGCCGGCGAAGACGACCGCCGAGCCGGCGGTGCCGACGGCGCGGCCGGCGGCTTCCTCGGGCTCCAGGCCCTTGGTCAGCTCGGAGCGGTAACGGGAGGCGATGAACAGGGCGTAGTCGATGCCGACCGCCAGGCCGATCATCATGGCGAGGATGCCGGTGGTCTCGCTGAGTCCCAGCGTGACGCTGAGGGCGGCGATCCCCATCATGCCGATGCCGACGCCGAGCAGGGCGGTGACCAGTGGCAGGCCCGCAGCGATCATGGAGCCGAAGGTGATCAACAGGACGACCGCCGCGACGGCGATACCGATGATCTCGCCGTGTCCGAAGTCGGCTTCGCCGTAGGCGACCTCGCCGCTCGCCTCGACCACGAGGCCGGCGTCACGGCCGGCGTCCAGGGCGGCGAACAGTTGGTCGCGCATCTCGGCGGTGATGTCCGCCCAGGTGACGTTGTAGTCGACGGTGGCGTAGGCGACCGTCTCGTCCTCGTTGATGGTGTCGTGCTCGAAGGGGTCGGCGATGTCGACGACGCCGTCGGCGCCGTCCAGCATTCCCAACACCTCGTCGATCACGGCCCGGTTGGCCGGGTCGGAGAGGGTCTCGCCCTCGGGGGCGCCGAAGACGACGCGGGAGGTGACGGCCTCGGCGCTGGAATCGGGAAACGCCTCGTCCAGCAGTTCGAACGCCTGTTGGGTCTCGGTGCCGGGGAGGGCGAACTCCTCCTCCACCTCGCCGGTGACGGTGGAGGCGACTCCGCCGATGGCCAGCAGTACCGCCAGCCAGATGAGGACGACCCGGCCGCGACGCCGGAAGGCGGCGCGGCCCAGTCGATAAAGGAACGTGGCCACGGGGGTGTTCTCCTCCGCTCGCCCCGGAGGGGCGGTGATGGTCGATGGACGGTGATGGGGGCTCCGGGGAGCGGCCGGTGGGGCCGCTCACGCCGAAGCCGGGTACGACTCGGGATGAACGAGATGGAAGCGAGATGAATGGGGCAAAGACGACAAAAAGCCGTTTCGGGGGCGTGACCCTCCGGCCCCGGTACCGGGCCGGCGGCGCGAAGCGGCGCACCGGCGGCCCGGACGGGACGCGGGAAGGCGGAAGCACAGGGGCTCGGAAAGGGGAGACCGGAACGCGCCGGGGGCGCATCACGGGCGCGGACACCACGGGCACCCGGGGGTGCCGTCCGGCGGGGAGGAGCCGGGGGTCCGGACGCCCGTGCCGTTTCCGAGGGGAGCAGCCGGGCCGGGGAGCGAGGACCACGCGGGGGATCCGTGGGGAGCGAATCCCTCGCCTTGCGCCCGGACAGACGCCGGTATCCGCGGAAGGGATGACACCTCTTCGGGAATGTGACCCGTATCACTCCAACCGTCCGGAGGGTTCACCCATCCGCCCCATCGGCACCGTTTCCCCGAACGGGTTGCCCGGCGGGCCGGCGCGCCGAAGCATGGAGGGGTGATCGACGAACGGACCGGACCACCCATCGACAGGGAAACCGGGGACGCCGCGATCGGCGGCTACCCCCGCTTCCCCCACCTCCACGGCGAGCTGATCTGCTTCACCGCCGAGGACGACCTGTGGATCGCGCCCCTTCCCGACCCGGGGCCGAGCGGGCTCGGGGACGGCGACGGCACGCTCACCACCGGCCGGGCCTGGCGCCTGACCGTGGACCGCGTCCGCCCCGGCACCCCCCGCTTCTCCCCCGACGGGCGGCACATCGCCTTCACCACCGGACTGAGCTACGACCCCGAGGTGTACGTCGCCGACGTGGACGGCGGACCGGCCCGCCGGCTCACCCACTGGGCCGCCCCGGACACCGCCGTGCAGGGATGGGACGGGGACCGGGTGCTGGCCACCGCCTCGCACGGGCAGCCCTTCTCCTGGTTCACCCGCGCCCACCGGATACCGCTGGGCGGCGGGCCGGGCGAGGAGTTGCCGTGGGGGCCGGTGAGCGGCATCGCCGTCGGTCCCGTTCCGGCCGGCGCGCCGGGCCCGGCACCCGGCGCGTCGGACACGACGGGCCCGATCGGCACGGCCGGGGAGGCGGGGCGCAGCACCCTGCTGCTCACCGGCAAGGCGCCGCACGAGCCCGCCGCCTGGAAGCGGTACCGGGGCGGCGGCACCGGCCGGCTGTGGTTGGACGGCCGGGAGGTGCTGCCGATCCCCCGGGGTGGCGGCCACCTGGACTGCCCGATGCTGGTCGGGGACCGGATCGCCTTCCTCTCCGACCACGAGGGCGTGGGCAACCTGTACTCCTGCCGTCCCGACGGGTCGGAGCTGTGGCGGCACACCGATCACGACGCCTTCTACGCCCGGCACGCCGCCACCGACGGGCGCCGGGTGATCTACCACTGCGGTGGCGACCTGTGGTTGGTGCCGGAGCTGACCCCCGAGAGCCGACCGCTGCGGCTGCGGCTGCGCCTCGGCGGCCCGCGCCCGGGGCGCAGGCCGCGCCAGGTGCGCACGGCGGGCGCGATCGACGCGCTCGCCGTGGACACCACCGGGCGGGCCTCGGCGGTGTGCGTGCGGGGCTCCCTGCACTGGCTGACCCACCGCGACGGCCCGGCCCGGGTGATCTCCGCGACGCCGGGGGCCCGGGTGCGGATGCCGGTCATGCTCGGCGACACCGGTCGGATCGTATGGGTGACGGACGCCGCCGGGGAGGACGCGCTGGAGGTCTCCGCGCTGCCCCGTGCCGGTGGCGAACGTCCGCCGATCCGGCTGGCGACGGGCCGGCTGGGACGGGTGCGCGAACTGGTGGCGGCCCCGGACGGCCGTTCGGTGGCGGTGGCCTCGCACGACGGGCGGTTGCTGCTGGTGACCATCCCCGACGAGGCGGAGGAGCCCGAGGAGCCGGAGGGACCCGAGGGACCCGAGGAGCCGGGGGGAGCGGGGGTCGGGCCGGGCTCGGAAGCGGCCGGCGGGCCGGGAGCCGAGGACTCACCGGACGGTTCCGGACCGGAGGCGGGCGCGGACGCGGAGGCGGCGGGAGCCGCCCGGACCGGCCCGGGCGCCGGGGAGGGCGGGGAACCCGGCCCGGAGACCGCCACGGGGAGCGCCGAACCCACCGGCGGCCCCGGCGCGGAGGGCGCGGACGGCACGCCCGGCCCGGAGGGCACGCCCGGCGCCGATGCGGCGCCGGGAACGGGGGTGCTGGAGCTGATCCGCTCGGTCAACGGCCCCGTCCGCGACCTCGCCTTCTCCCCCGACTCCGGCCACCTGGCCTGGGCCCACCCCGGCGTGGGCCGCTCCCTGAGCCGCATCAAGATCGCCCGCCTCTCCCCCGGGGACCGCACGATCCTGGACGTCACCGACGGCCGGTTCGAGGACGAGGAACCGGTCTTCACCCGGGACGGCCGCTACCTCGCCTTCCTCTCCTGGCGCGGCTTCGACCCGGTGTACGACGTGCACACCGGGGACCTGTCCTTCCCGCTGGGCTGCCGGCCCCACCTGGTGCCGCTGTCCTCGGCCACGCCCTCGCCGTTCGCCCTCACCCCCGAGGGACGGCCGGCGGCCGGCGGGCTGGATCCGGCCGACGCGGGGGTCGGTGGCGAGGAGGGGGCGGTGTCGGTGGAGGCGGAGGGGCTGGCCTCGCGGGTGACGCCGTTCCCGGTGACGGCCTCCAAGTACTCCTCGCTGCGGCCGGTCGCCGGCGGCGGCCTGGTCTGGCTGCGGTGGCCGATCTCCGGCGCGCTGGGCGAGACCTTCGCCGACCCCAACCGCACCTCGGGCAAGCCGACCCTGGTGCACTTCGACCCCGCCCGGGGGCGCAGCACCGACCTGACCGGCGAGGTGGACTGGTTCGAGGTCAGCGGGGACGGCACCCGCCTGGTGGTGTGCGAGGACGAGGAGTTGCGGGCGGTGCCCGCGACCGAGACCGCCGACGCGGACTCCACCGTCTGGCTGGACGTGCGGCGGATCGTGCAGTGGACCGACCCGCCGGCGGAGTGGCGGCAGGCGTTCGACGAGGCCGGGCGCCTGGTGCGGGACCTGTTCTGGGAGCCGGGCATGTGCGGGATCGACTGGACCGCCGAGCTCAAGCGCTACCGGCCGCTGCTGGAACGGGTGGCCACCCCGGACGAGTTCGCCGACGTGCTGCGGGAGACGCTGGGCGAACTGGGCACCTCGCACGCGTACGTCACCCCCGCCCGGCCCGACGAGGGGCCGGTGCACTACCGGCGGCCCCAGGGTCTGCTGGGCGCCGACATCGAGGCGGACGGTGCCGGTGGGTGGCGGGTGGCCCGCATCCTGCCGGGTGACTCCTCCGACTCGCGGGCGCGGTCGCCGCTGGCGGGCACCGGCGTGCGGGAGGGGGCGGTGCTGGCCCGGGTGAACGGCCGGCCGGTGGATCCGGTGACCGGCCCGTGGCCGCTGCTGGCCGGGACCGGGGGCTCGACCGTCGAGCTGTCCTTCCGGGACCCGGACACGGACACGGCGGCCGGGGGCGAGGAGGGCTCGCGGTCGGGACGGTACCGGCGGGTGGCGGTGGTGCCGCTGCTGGACGACCGGCCGCTGCGGTACCAGGACTGGGTGGCGCGCCGCCGGCGGACGGTGCACGAGTTGAGCGGGGGGCGCTGCGGCTACGTCCACATCCCCGACATGGGCGGTTCGGGATGGGCGCAGTTCACCCGGGACCTGCGGATGGAGTTCTCCCGGCAGGCCCTGGTGGTGGACGTGCGGGGCAACGCCGGCGGGCACATCAGCGAACTGGTGGTGGAGAAGCTCACCCGGACGATCCTGGGCTGGGACCTGACCCGGAACGCCCAGCCGGTGAGCTACCCCTCCGACGCGCCGCGCGGCCCGGTGGTGGCGCTCGCCAACGAGGCCACCTCCTCGGACGGCGACATGATCACCGCCGCCTTCCGGCTGCTGGGGCTGGGGCCGGTGGTGGGCACCCGGACCTGGGGCGGGGTGGTGGGGATGACCGGCCGCCACCGGCTGGTGGACGGCACGGTGATCACGGTGCCGATGAACGCCGCCTGGTTCGACGCCCTGGGGTGGAACGTGGAGAACCACGGGGTGGAACCGGACGTGGAGGCGGTCCGCTCACCCCTGGAGTGGGCCGACGAGCGGCCGACGGTGCTGGAGAAGGCGGTGCGGCTGGCGCTGGAGCTGCTGGAGCGACGGCCGGCGCACTCCCCGCCGGGGTACGAGCGGATACCCGACCGGCGACGGCCCCCGCTGCCCCCGCGCGGCGGGAGCGGCTCCGGGGGGACGGGGGCGCCCGGGACGGCGGG
>NZ_VKHS01000234.1 GCF_014141525.1 Streptomyces calidiresistens | reverse complement strand
GGTGTCGTCCCCGGCCCCCGCCCCGCCGACCTCCGGCGGGGCGGCGTACCGCTCCCGGATCCCGGCCACCACCCGGGGCAGCACCTCCAGGAAGCGGTCCACCTCCTCCCGCGTGGTCCCGGTGGGCAGCGAGACCCGCACGTTCCCCGAGGAGAGGACGCCCATGGCGCGCAGCACGTGGCTCGGCTCCAGGGTGTCGGAGGTGCAGGAGGAACCCGAGGAGACCGCGAAACCCTCCCGGTCCAGGGCGTGCACCAGGGCCTCGCCGTCCACGTACAGACAGGAGAAGGTCACCAGGTGCGGCAACCGGCGCACCGGATCACCGACCACCTCGGCGTCGGGGACCAGCACCGGGACCCGCTCGCGGATCCGGTCCACCAGGGCCCGCAGGCGGCCGTCGGCCGCCGCCGTCTCCTCCCGCACGGCGCGCAGCGCCGCCACGGCCGCCACCACCTGCGGCACCGCGGGGAAGCCCGGCGCCCGTCCGGCCTCGCGCTCGTCGCGGGGGGCGGGGGCGACGAAGCGGGTGCCCTTGCGGACCACCAGCATCCCCACGCCGGCGGGCCCGCCCCACTTGTGGGCGCTCGCCGCCAACAGCGACCACGCCCCCGGCACGGTTCCCCGGCCCAGCGACTGCGCGGCGTCCACGAGCAACGGCACCCCGGAGGCCCGGCACGCCCCGGCCGCCTCGGCCACCGGCTGCTCGGTGCCCACCTCGTGGTTGGCGCTCTGCAGGCAGACCAGGGCGGTGTCCGCCGTGAGCGCGTCGGTGACGGTCGCCGGGGAGATCCGGCCGGTCCGGTCCGGGGCCATCCGCGCCACGGTTCCGCCGTCCGCCTCGTGGGCCTCCGCCGCCCGCAGCACCGCCGAGTGCTCCACCGCCGAGACCACCAGGCGCCGCCCCACCCGGCGCCGACCGGCCAGCGCGCCGGCGATCCCGGTGTGCAGGGCCCGGCTGCCGGAGGAGGTGAAGGAGAGCTCGTCGGCGCGGCAGCCGATCAGTTCCGCGGCGGCCTCCCGGGCGGTGTCCAGCAGCAGCCGGGCCCGGCGTCCCTCGCGGTGCAGGCGGGCGGGATCGGCCCACCCCTCCTCCAGGGCGGCGAGCAGGGCCTGCCGGGCGACGGGGTGCGGGGGAGCGGTGGAGGCGACGTCGAAGTACGCGGAGTACGGCACGCCGTCACGCTAACCCGCGCCACGCCGGGAGGCCCGCCGCGGCCGTTCCTCCTCCGGGAGGAAGCGTGTTTGCGCTGGTCACGGCGGTGGGAGCGCGAGCGGGGGAAACGCCGCGACGCGTTGGGTACCCTCCCCGCACGGCTCCGGGGGGCGTCGAGTAGGGTTTGGTCCGCATAAACATCCACACCCCTGCCCGCGCCGGGGCCGATCCCCCGCCCCGAGCGACGGAAGCGGCCGGACGCGGGCGAGACTCTCGGGAAGGCGCTACGTGAGTCCCAACGGCTCCGACCGCTCGTCGCGGCGCCCGATGCGGCGGATTCTGCCGCAGGCGCTGATCGCGGGCTTGGTCCTGGCGACCGCGACAGGTTGCACATACGAGGACTTCCCCCGCCTCGGTATGCCCAGCCCGGCGACGGAGGAGGCGCCGCGGATCCTGTCCCTCTGGCAGGGCTCGTGGGCCGCTGCGCTCGTCACCGGGGTGATCGTCTGGGGTCTGATCCTGTGGAGCGTCTGGTTCCACCGGCGTTCCCGGACCAAGGTCGAGGTTCCTCCACAGACCCGGTACAACCTCCCCATCGAGGCCCTGTACACCCTCGTTCCCCTGATCATCGTGTCGGTGCTCTTCTACTTCACCGCCCGGGACCAGACGGAGCTGCTCAAGACCTCCGAGCAGCCCGACCACGTGATCAACGTCGTCGGTTTCCAGTGGAGCTGGGGCTTCAACTACCTCGAGCCGATCGGGGCGTCCGACAACGACGCCCGCACGGCTCCCGAACTGGAGGCCATCCCGGATCGCATGATGGAAGCGGTCCCGGAGAACGCCGACGGCGTGTACGACATCGGTACCCCCGCCGACGTCGACCCCGAGACCGGCAACCCGGGCCCGACCCTGGTACTGCCGGAGGGTGAGAGCGTCCAGTTCATCCTCACCTCGCGGGACGTCATCCACTCCTTCTGGGTGGTTCCCTTCCTGATGAAGGTCGACGTCATCCCGGGGCACACCAACCGCTTCGAGGTGACTCCCAACAAGCAGGGCACCTTCCTGGGCAAGTGCGCCGAGCTCTGCGGCGTCGACCACGCCCGCATGCTCTTCAACGTGCGGGTCGTCTCCCCGGAGGAGTACCAGCAGCACCTCCAGGACCTGGCGGACAGGGGACAGACGGGTTACATCCCGGCGGGCATCGCGCAGACCGACGCCGCCAAGAACGCGGAGACGAACCAGCCGTGAGCATCCTCGACAAGACCCGGGAGGCGGGCGCCTCGGCGCCGGAGCCGCCCGCGCGCCGTAAAGCCCCCGGAGAGCCGGGGAACATCGTGGTCAAGTGGATGACCACCACCGACCACAAGGTGATCGGGTCGATGTACCTGATCACGTCGTTCATCTTCTTCGTCATCGGCGGCCTGATGGCGCTCGTCATGCGCGCCGAACTGGCCCGACCGGGCAACCAGATCGTCTCCAACGAGCAGTTCAACCAGCTGTTCACCATGCACGGCACGGTGATGCTGCTGCTCTTCGCGACGCCGCTGTTCGCGGGCTTCGCGAACTGGATCATGCCGCTGCAGATCGGTGCGCCCGACGTGGCGTTCCCGCGGCTGAACATGTTGGCCTACTGGCTGTACCTGTTCGGCGGTCTGATCGTGGTGGGCGCCTTCCTCACCCCGCAGGGCGCCGCCAACTTCGGGTGGTTCGCCTACTCCCCGCTGTCGGACGCGGTGCGTTCGCCGGGTGTGGGCGCCGACATGTGGGTGATGGGCCTGGCCCTCGGTGGTTTCGGCACCATCCTGGGCGCGGTCAACTTCATCACCACGATCATCTGCATGCGCATGCCCGGCATGACGATGTTCCGGATGCCGATCTTCACCTGGAACGTCCTGCTCACCAGCGTGCTGGTGCTGTTGGCCTTCCCGGTGCTGGCCGCCGCCCTGTTCGGTCTGGCCTCCGACCGCATGTTCGGGTCGCACATCTTCGACGCCGCCAACGGCGGTCCGATCCTGTGGCAGCACCTGTTCTGGTTCTTCGGCCACCCCGAGGTGTACATCATCGCGCTGCCGTTCTTCGGCATCGCCAGTGAGATCATCCCGGTCTTCAGCCGCAAGCCGATCTTCGGCTACGTCGGCCTGGTGGCGGCGACCATCGCCATCGCCGGCCTGTCGGTGACCGTGTGGGCGCACCACATGTACGTGACCGGCGCGGTGTTGCTGCCGTTCTTCTCCTTCATGACGTTCCTCATCGCGGTACCGACCGGGGTGAAGTTCTTCAACTGGATCGGCACGATGTGGCGCGGCTCGCTCAGCTTCGAGACCCCGATGCTGTGGACCGTCGGCTTCATGATCACCTTCCTCTTCGGTGGTCTGACCGGCGTCATCCTGGCCTCGCCGCCGCTGGACTTCCACGTCTCGGACTCCTACTTCGTCGTCGCCCACTTCCACTACGTGGTCTTCGGCACGGTGGTCTTCGCGATGTTCGCCGGCTTCCACTTCTGGTGGCCGAAGTTCACCGGCAAGATGCTGGACGAGACCCTGGGCAAGATCACCTTCTGGACCCTGTTCGTCGGCTTCCACGCCACCTTCCTGGTCCAGCACTGGCTGGGCGCGGAGGGCATGCCCCGCCGGTACGCCGACTACCTGGCGTCCGACGGGTTCACCACGCTCAACATGATCTCCACCATCGGGTCCTTCCTGCTGGGCATGTCGCTGCTGCCGTTCTTCTACAACGTGTGGAAGACCTGGAAGTACGGCGAGAAGATCACCGTGGACGACCCGTGGGGCTACGGCCGCTCCCTGGAGTGGGCGACCTCCTGCCCGCCGCCCCGGCACAACTTCGTCACCCTGCCGCGGGTCCGCTCCGAATCCCCGGCGTTCGACCTGCACCACCCGGAGATCGCGGCCCTCGACCAGTTGGAGATCCGTGACCCGGAGCGCCCCGCGCCGGGCGCGGACGACGCGGCGGCCGACCGGGCCGACGGCAAGGAGGCCGGCAAGTGAAGTTCCAGGGGTACATGTTCGCCTGGCTGTCGGCGTTCATGCTGGTGGTCGCGGTCGTCTACGGCCTGTGGGCGCGCGAGCCGGTCGGTACCACGGCGCTCTTCCTGTCCTTCGGCCTCGCCCTGATGATCGGGTTCTACCTGATCTTCACCGCCCGCAGGGTGGACACCGGGGCCCAGGACAACAAGGAGGCGGACGTCGCCGACGACGCCGGCGAGCTGGGCTTCTTCAGCCCGCACAGCTGGGCGCCGCTGGCCCTGGGCGCCGGCGCGGCCTTCGCCTTCCTCGGCCCGGTCTTCGGCTGGTGGGTGGCCTACTTCACCGCCCCCCTGCTGCTGATCGGTCTGTGGCTGTGGGTCTTCGAGTACTACCGGGGCGAGAACCGCACGCAGTGATCCCCCGTCACCCGGCGGGCCCCGCCCACCGGGTCGTCGACCCAACGCCCCCCGGACCCCGGTCCGGGGGGCGTCCCGCGTTCGGGGAAGGCGACGCGCGCGGGAATCCGGCGGAACCACCCGTTCGCACCCGCTCGACGGGCCGCTCCGGGTGAAAATTCATATTTTGCGACTATGAGTCATGGCAAGGTTTCCATCCCGGGCGCGCCCCGTCGGGCGCCGGCCCTCCGCCGGGCGCGTCGCCGCGCCCTGATACTCGCCCCGCTGCTCGCCTGCGCCCTGGCCGCCTGCACCGCCTCCCCCTTCGGCGGGGGAACGGCCGGGGGCGGGGCTCCGGCCCTGAACGCGCTGACGGCCGACACCGGCCCGGAACCCCTCATCGGCCCCGCCGCGGCGCGCGACGGCGGGCCGGTCGATCCCGCCGAGACCGTCACCGTCTCCCTCCCCGACGCGGACGGCTTCCGCATCACCGACGTCCTCCTGGAGGACGAGGTCGGCCGGCCGGTACCCGGCAAACTCTCCACCGCCGGTGACCGGTGGCGCAGCACGGCCCCCCTGGTCGCCGGCAGCCGGTACACCCTGCGCGTCTCCACCGAGGCCGCGGACGGCTCCCCCGGCCGCCGCGAGCACACCTTCCGCACCCGGGACCTGGCCGACCTGGACACCGAACTGCTGGAGGTGACCCTCGGCCCCTCACCCGGCACCTACGGCGTCGGTCAGCCGGTCACCGCCCGGTTGAGCGAGGGCATCGCCGACCGCGACCGGCGCGCGGTGGTGGAGCGGGCCCTGAGGGTGGAATCCCGCCCGGACGCCGGAGAGGGCTCCTGGTACTGGGTCGAGGACGACCTGCTGCACTACCGGCCCCGCGAATACTGGCCCGCCAACGCGGAGATCACGGTCTCCGCCGACCTGGAGGGGGTGCCGCTGGGGGAGGGGCTGCGCGGCGGCCCCGTGGAGGAACTGCGCTGGAGCACCGGCGACCGGGTCGAGGCACTCGGGGACATCTCCTCCCTCACCCTGACCGTGCGTCGCAACGGCGAGGTCATCCGCACCATGCCGATGACCACCGGCAAGGAGGGTTTCCGCACCCGCAACGGGAAGAAGGTGATCCTCGGTCGGGAGAGCCACGTGCGGATGCGGGGGAGTTCGATCGGCATCTCGCCGACCAGCTCGGAGTACTACGACCTGGACGTGTACTGGGCGGCCCGCCTCACCTGGAGCGGTGAGTACGTGCACGGTGCCCCCTGGTCGGTGGGATACCACGGCCGGGACAACGTCAGCCACGGCTGCACCGGCCTGAACACCGAGAACGCCCGGTGGTTCTTCGAGAACGTCCGGGTGGGGGACATCGTCGAACACGTGGGCGGCGAGGGCGTGGACATGCCCTACTTCGGCAACGGCTTCGGCGACTGGAACATGGATTGGGAGGAGTGGCGGCGCGGCAGCGCCCTCGTGCCCGGCGGGGAGCCCGGTGACACCGGTGCCGGGACCGGCGACACCGGCGCCGAGGTCGTCACCGACGCCGGTCCGCGGGCCCCCGGGACGACGGGGAACGGGGAGCGCGGCGACGGGAGCGAACGGGGCCGCCTGCGTCCCGTCCTGTGAGTCCCCGCCCCGATTCCGCGCACCCCGACCGGCCCGGCGTCCGCTCCCCGAGCGGATGTCGGGCCGGTCGGCACGAGGGGGCGTCCCCGGAGCGGCTCAGGCGGCCGCGGGACGCCGTTCGCGCAGCAGCGCGGCCAGCGCCGCCGCCAGCTCGGCCGGGTCCACCGGATGGGCCACCGTGGCCTCGGCCCGGCTCCAGGTCGCCAGCCAGGCGTCCTGGGGACGGCCGATGAGCAGCAGCACCGGCGGGCACTGGAAGATCTCGTCCTTCATCTGTCGGCACACGCCCATCCCGCCGGCGGGCACGGCCTCGCCGTCGAGCACGCACACGTCCACCCCGCCCCGTTCCAGGGCGTCACGGACCGCCGCCGGGGTGGCGCACTCCAGATACTCCAGAAGCGGGGAGTCGGCCGCGGGCCGACGACCGGCCGCCATCCGCACCTGCTCGCGGGTGTTGACGTCGTCGCTGTAGACCAGCACCGTCGCGGTGCGCTGCATCCGTCCTCCTCGATGGATGGGACCGTTGGCGCGGATGTTACTCCGTCGCCGCCGGTGGGGGCAGGGGCCGGGGGAGCGGCTCGCGCCGACCTCCCCCGGGGAACGCCTCCCCGAATTCCCCGGCGGGAATCGGGATCCGCGCGGAGCCGGGGGCACGGTCCCCCGTGATCGCCCTTCCCCGGCC
>NZ_VKHS01000233.1 GCF_014141525.1 Streptomyces calidiresistens | reverse complement strand
GGGCCTCGTCCCCCGTTCCCCCCGCGGAACCCCCGGACCGCTCCGGACCACCGTCGTGATCGGGTTCCCCGACATTCCTCGCGCCGCTCACCACTGCCTCCCGCGGGTTCCGATCCGGGGACGGCCGTCCCCGGGGCCCCGGGTCGGAAGTCTGCCCCCGCCGACCCGTTTCGCACGTCGCAACGCGCCCGGAGACCCCTCCGGAGGCCCTGTCCGGGGGCACGACGTCGCCACCCGGACCCCCGATACGATCCGGACATGGAACCCGAGGCCGACCCGCGCGCGGCCGTGACCCACACCGTGCGGGACGGCGTGGCGCGGGTGGTCCTGTGCCACCCCGCCCGACGCAACGCCCTCACCGCGGAGATGTGGCGGCACCTCCCGCCGCTGCTCGGGCGGTTGTCCGCCGACCCGGCCGTCCGGGTGCTGGTGCTCACCGGGCACGGGGACACCTTCTGCGCCGGGGCCGACATCCGCGACCTGCGCGCGGGCGACGCCCCGCAGGACCTCGCGGTGGCCGCCGAGGAGGCCGTCGCCGCCTTCCCCGGTCCGAGCCTGGCGGTGATCCGGGGCGACTGCGTGGGCGGCGGTTGCCAGTTGGCCGCCGCCTGCGACCTGCGGCTGGCCGCGGAGGGCGCGCGCTTCGGGGTGACACCCGCCCGGCTGGGCCTGGTGTACCCCGCCTCCTCCACCGCCCGCCTGACCCGGCTGATCGGCCCGTCGGCTGCCAAACACCTCCTGTTCTCCGCCGAGTTGATCGACACCGACCGCGCGCTGCGGGTCGGCCTGGTGGACGAGGTCCTGCCGCCGGATGCCCTCGACCGACGGGCCGGGGAGCTGATCCGGACGCTGGTCTCCCGATCGGCCCTCACCCAGCGGGCCGCCAAGGAGTTCGTCGACCACCCGCCGGGGGACCCCGAGGAGGCCGGCCGGCGCACCGAGCGGTGGCGGGTGGTGCAACGCGAGTCGGGGGAGGCGGCCGAGGGGGTGGCCGCCTTCCTGGAACGGCGTCCGCCGGCCTTCCGCTGGGTCGGCGGGATCGACACGGTCGAACACGCCCCCGGCGTGCGCGTCCCGCCCCCGGGGTAGGGGTGGGCCATGGCCAGAATCCTGTGCGGGGACACCGAGTTCGGGTACGACGAGGCGGGCGGCGGCGAGCCCGCCGTGGTGTTGATCCACGCCGGGCTGGCGGACCGTCGGATGTGGGCGCACCAGTTGCGATCGCTGGCCGCCGACCACCGGGTGATCCGCTACGACTGCCGGGGGCACGGCGAGACGGCGGCCGGCGGCGAGCCCCGCCCCCACCACGAGGACCTGCTCGCCCTGATGGACGCCCTGGAGGTGCCCCGGGCCGCCCTGATCGGCTGTTCGATGGGCGGCTCGTACGCGGTGGAGGCGGCCCTGGCGGCACCGGACCGGGTGACGGCGCTGGCCCTGATCTCCCCCGGTCTCTCCGGTCGGCCGTGGCCCGAGGACATGCTGCTGGAGGCGGCGGAGCGGGTGCACGCGCGCATCCCCGTCGAGCGGCGGGAGGTCTACCGCGCCGGGGGCACCACCGAACACCTGCTGGTCGACGCGCTGGCCACCGCGGAGGCGCACATCGAGTGGATGGTGGCCGGCCCCCGCCGGGATCTCTCGGCACTGCCGCACGAGGCCCGGGAGTTGGCGGTGCAGATGTACCGCGAGCACCTGGAACGGCTGTGGAGCGGGGAGGAGCCGCCGCGCGAGGAGGTGCTGCCCGACCCCCTGCCGGGCACCCGGTTGGACCGCGTGGTCGCGCCCACGCTGGTGATCAACGGCCTGGACGACGTGCCGGCGGTGCAGGAGGTCGCGGCCGAGGTCGCCGCCGGGATACCCGGGGCCCGGCGGATCGACCTGCCCGACACCGGCCACCTGGCCCCGCTGGAGCATCCGGCGGAGGTGACGGACATCCTGCGGGCCTTCCTCGCCTCCGCCTCGACCGTCCCCACCCGCGAGGACCCCGGCACCCCGGCCGCCCCCGCCTGATCGGCGGGGTCGGCGTCGCGCGCCGTTCCGGGGACCGCGGGGCCTCGCCCGACCCGTGCCCGCGCTCACGCCCCGGATACGCCGTGGCGATGTGCCCCGGCGCCGCGCAGCCGGGAAGTGACGTTTTCCCGGTGAAACAACCTCCGCGTATCGGTTTGCTCCCTGCGTTCGGTGTTGAGAGGGCGTCGGTGGTCCGGCTGTCGACAGAAGTGAAACTCTTGGTGGGGCGATTCTCACCACGAGCTCGCCCGCCCCTCAACCAGGCATGGCGATGAATTTCACGGAGGAAACCTCAATTGCCATCCTGATTCGGCACCCGCGACAATGAAGGTCGCATGGCATGGCGCCGTGCGAGCCGATGCGGGAACTGTCACTTCTCGACCTCTTTGCGTTGCGCGACCGCGAATACGGTGAGCGCCACAGCGCAAACCGCCAGTACGGCTACGGCTGGGTTGATGTATGAGGGAATGACCCCGGCCTCGATCGTGCGACCGTCGCCGGTGAGGCATCCGAAACGCAGCGGGAAGAAGCTCGGGGCATATCCGGCGAGACGCTGTGTGCCCAGTACCTCGTTGCACGCCCGGGATTGGTCCGGGGAGTCGAAGAAGAACAGGCGCAGGACGCCCCAGGTGTACATGCCGACCGTTGCGGTCCACGTCAGTACCGCTCCGGACTTGAGAAATGCCACTGCGGTTCTGTTGACCCCGGCCCGTGTCAGCAGCTTGATCGAGTACACCATGAGCCAGGGCGTGGCGACGACGCCGAGGAGGATCAGCAGGAGTAAGGCCACCGGATGGTGGTCTGCGTAGGGTTGATCTCCCGACATCCGTGCTCCTTGGGCCCGGATATTTCATGAAGCCCCGTCGGCTTTTCGACAGGGCTTCACCAAACATCAAGGCCGGTCTTCGATCACAGTGTGTGACCGTGACGGCTGATTCCATATGACGCCGAACCGGCTGACGCCCTGCCCGGTCTCCCGGGTCCCGCGGTGGAGGATCCGAGCCCCGGTGTATCGCGGCCGTCTACGCGGCATGGCCCTTTCGGGAAGTTGTCATACCGCACATTGTTCCACGACCTCACACGGGCCCTGAACGGGCTTTCCTTCGAGGCGAGCGCCGTTCATGGGGCTTCGAGCCGGCAATGCCTCGCTCTCCTCGCCACGGATACGCCGTGGCGATGTGCTCCGGCGCTGCTTCCCCGGAGTGCGGAAGGGTGGGCCCGGGAGTCCGGGGACGGGGAAGTGCGTGGGATGGCGTCGATGTTCCCGGCCGGGACGGGGGCGTTCTCGATGCGGCCTGTCGGGGGGCCGGGCTCGATCCCACCGGCGCCGAATTGCTCCGGCCGGGCTCCAACACGGTCCACCGACTCGCCTCGGCCCCGGTCGTGGTGCGTGTGGTCGGTAGGTAGGGGGGAGAGCAGCGCATCGGCTCAGCGATCGGTCGCGGTGGCGCGATGGCTGGAGGCGGAGGAGTTTCCCACCCTGCGGATCGTGCCCGGCGTCCAACAGCCGATGACCGTGGCAGGCCGTCCGGTCACCTTCTGGGAGAACGCGCGGGATCGGGAGGAATACGCCCGACTCGATGAACCGGCCGACCTTCTCCACCGCCTTCACCGGCTGCGGAAGCCGGAGGCGCCCGACCTGCCGTACCTCGACCCCTTCGCCGAGGTCCGGGGGTCACTCACCACGATGGAAGGGCCGGAGAACGAAGACCACCGACACAGCTCGTCGAGCGCGTGACCGGAGCGGAATCCGGAGGGGGCGTCACCTCGGCACGGCGCAAGTGCCGTTGATGCGCCGCTAGCCGGGACTCGCGATCTCATCGTCCGCGTGCGCGCCGAACTCGGCGGCGCGCACCTCCGCGATGTGCTCGTACCGCCTGATCCGGTCGGTCCACTCCGCGTCGACGCCGAACGCCACCTGCGCGAACCCCACCCGGCCGATGGCCTCGGCCAAACCCGGATCGCCGGGGGCCAGCAGCCGCACCGGCGTGTCGAGCGCCACGGTGTGCGGCGGCACGAAGTACTCCTCCGGCACAACGGTGCGCGCATGGACGAGCGCGCCGACAGCGACAACCGAGCCGGCCCCCAACCGCGCGCCCTGCAGGACCGTCGCCCCGGTCGCCGCGTAGACGCACCTGCCGACCTCGCAACCCAGCAATGTGGCATGCGGCCCCACGAAGACATGGTCCTCGACGAGCACCGGCTGATCACCGGCGACCGCGGACCCGCGCAACACGGCGTTCTCGCAGATCACCGCCGCCTCCCCGACCTCGATCCGAGACCCCTCGGCATCGAGCACCGCACCGTACATCACCCGCGCCCTCGCTCCCACGCGGACATCACCGACCAACGTGGCCGTCGGGGCCACGTACGCGGTGGGATGGATCTGTGGCTCGCGCCCGCGATGCCGGATGCGGAGTCCCTGCGTTGCGGCAATCATGAACGGATCCTCGACCGACCGATCGCGAGCACGCCGGCAGATTTCGGACATCGCGTTCCACACGCCTCCCGAAGGCGCACATGACGAGTGAGCGATTCACCGTGGACAGCCCGGCCGAACGGTGGGGCCCGAGCGGCCTGGAACCGGTCGGCCAGGGCCTGGAATTCTCCGTCCACCGGGCGCGGGGCACGATGGGCACCCCGTCGCGGTACGTCTCGCGCACCGGCGATTCGACTCGAACGCCAATGACCCCCATGTGGACACCCGGGCCCTGCTCCTTCAGGAGTACGAGATCACGAGGCATATGGCCGCCCGTGGTCTACCGGTCGCGGAGGCGAGGGAACTCGTCCCGGCGGCCGTTGTCGGTGGCCCCCTTTGCCCTCCGAGCATGGGCATGATCGGCGAGTACCTGCGTGTCACGGCGGCTGAGCCCGACCGGGGGATACAGGATCCGGACCGGGCGTTCGCCTCCGCCGAAGAGGTCGGGGACGCCGAGGAGGAGTCGGAGCCGGTGAGGTAGCGCTCGACCGCCGCGGTGTACGACGCGAACGGGGCGGACAGAGGTACGACCCGAGCGCGCGACAACCGAAGTGTGCCCCTCCCGAGATCGGTCACCGGTTCGATCGCCACAACTGTCCCGGCCCCTCCGGCTCCGCCGCGGTGAATCCGGCATTTACCGCGGCATCACCCTCACGCACCATCAGGCAACGGAATTCCGATAAGCCGGCCTCGAATCGAACCCGCCGCTACGCCAACCGCTGCACCGCCGGCCTTCACGGCGAACGCAGCCCCGATCGTTGCATGTCCCTTCGCCGCAGCCGTACGAGAACAGGGCCTACGACGGGGTGCGGCCGAGGAAGCGCAGCAGCTCCTCCGTGACGAATTCGGGGTTCTCCTCGACCAGCCAGTGGCCCGCCCGGGGCACATCCACTGCCCGCACGATGTTGGTCATGCGCGGCTCCACGGTGGAGCGCACTCCCTCGAGTTGCCCCTGCGCCGTCATGAGCAGGACCGGGACCTCCACCGGTGCCGCCGCCTCGGTATCGGCGACGTCCTTGTCGAGGCTGCGGTAGAGCTCGAAGCCGCCCTTCAGAGCCTCGGGCCGGCTGTAGGTGCGCGCGTATTCGTCGATCTCCTCATCGCTGAACGGGGACCGTTGCGCGGTGCCGCCGAACGACGATCCCTCGAAGGCGACCTGCGGGTAGAACAGTTCCAGGTAGTCGCGGACGTTGTTCCCGACGACCGCCTCGGGGACGTCGGGCTGGGAGTGGAAGGCGATGTGCCAGCTCAGTGAGCGGTACGCGGCGGCGTCCAGCGCGGGTCCGGGCAGCGGCAGGTCGAGGTAGCCGAGGAGTTCGGTGTCCTCGGGGAACAGGGCGGCGTACTGGAAGGCGACCGCGGCGCCCAGGTCGTGTCCGACGACCCGGGCGTCACGCACGCCAAGCTGCTCGGCGATCAGGGTGTGCACGTATCGGGCCAGGGTCGCCTTGTCGTAGCCGGTCGGCGAGCCGGTGCTGTCGCCGAGCCCGGGGAGGTCGACGGCGTAGACGGTGTGGTGCTCGGCGAGCTCGGGCATGATCTCCCACCAGCTGTACCAGGTCTGCGGCCAGCCGTGCAGCAGTACCACCGGAGAGCCGCTGCCACCCTTGACGTAGTGCATGCGGACGCCCTCGACATCGGCGAACCCGTGCCGGAAGGTACCGGTGAACTCCGGGTCGTCGTGGGTGGCGGCGGTGTGCGCGGGGACTTCGGGGGCCTGTGGGGCGCAGGCGGTGGCACCGGTCATCAGGGCGAAGGCGAGCGCGGTGGCGGCCAGGGTGCGTGTCAGGCGGGATGAGCGGCGGTCGAAGCGTCGTTCTGCGGTTGTCATGTGTCCTGTGTTCCTGGTGTGGTGACGGGGTCAGCGTCCGGTGGTGCCGTCGATCAGTTCGCGCAGGATGTCCGCGTGCCCGGCGTGGCGGCCGGTCTCCTCGATCATGTGCGTGAGTGCCCAACGGATGCTGGGAGCGGGTCCGCCCCTCCGCGGACGGGGCACGGGTGCGCCGGGGTCGGTGCACCCGTCCAGGACGGCGTCGGCGCGCGCGACGGTCTCCCGGTAGCGGGCGAGGACCTCGGCCACGCTGTCCGCGGGCGAGGCGTCGAAGGTCGCCTGCCAGTCGGTGACCTCCTCCCCGAGGAAGGTGGTCCGTTCGACGGCGGTGAGGTGGTGGAGCAGACCGAGCAGATTCGTGCCCGAAGGCGTTCGGTACGTGCGGACCTGCGGTTCGGGGGTGCCCTCGACCTTTGCGGCGATCGAGTCGCGCAGGTAGCCGAGGAATCCGCGCAGGACCTCGATCTCACTGCTTCCGGTGCGGGGCGGCGGGGTGTCGCGGCGGTGGGCGGCGGGCATCGTGTCTCCTCCCGGTGGGG
>NZ_VKHS01000232.1 GCF_014141525.1 Streptomyces calidiresistens | reverse complement strand
ACTTGCAGCTTCGTCGGCAGCGTCAGCTGTGTATAAGAGACAGGGGACGCTGTTCCAGTTGCTCCTCACCGCCGTGTTCTGCGCCTCCTTCTTCGGCTTCACCTACCGGACCTCGGCGTGGTCGCTGCGGGTGGTCGACGAGCTGGAGGCGTCCCGGGAGACCAGGGCCCGGCTGGCGGTCGCCGAGGAACGGCTGCGGTTCGGCCGGGACATGCACGACGTGCTGGGCCGCAACCTGTCGGTGATCGCCCTCAAGAGCGAGTTGGCCGCCCAGCTGGCCCGGCGCGGCGCCGACGCGGCGGTGGACCAGATGATCGAGGTCGAACGGATCGCCCGGGAGTCGCAGCGGGAGATGCGGGCCGTCCTGCGCGGCTACCGCGACGCCGACCTGTTCGCCGAACTGGCCGGCGCGCGCGGGGTGCTGGAGGCGGCGGGAACGGAGTGCCGGATCGAGCCGGCCGACCCGCGCCGGATGCCGGAGCTCTCCGACGCCGTCGGGGCCGCGCTGGGATGGGTGGTGCGGGAGGGCACCACCAACGTGCTGCGGCACGCCGAGGCCGCCCGTTGCGTCATCGCGGTGCGCGGACGCCGGGACGGCACGGTCGAACTGGAGGTGGGCAACGACGGGGTGACCGTCCGCCCGGAGGGGGGCGGGGACCGGGGCTCGGGCCTGCGCGGCCTGCGCGAGCGGCTGGCCCCCCTGGGCGGCACCCTGGAGGCGGGCCCGAACGGCACCGGGGACGGGTGGCGCCTGGTGGCCCGGGTCCCGGCCGGGGCGGTGCCGGCGGAGGAGCCGCCGGAGGGCCCCGCGACATCCGGCGGCCCCGGCACCCGGGGTGTGCGCGGTCGGCACGACGACGGGGACGTCCACGGGGAACCGGAGCAGAGGAGCGAGGCATGACATCGACCGATCCCGCCGCCCCCATCCGGGTGCTGCTCGCCGACGACGAGCACCTGATCCGGGGCGCGCTGGCCGCCCTCCTCGCGCTGGAGGAGGACCTGACGGTGGTCGCCGAGGCCGCGACCGGACCCGAGGCGCTCGCCATGGCGATGGCGCACCGCCCGGACGTGGCGGTCCTGGACCTCCAGATGCCGGGGGCCGACGGTGTGAAAGTGGCCACACGCCTGCGGGAGGAACTGCCGGGGTGCCGCACGATGATCGTGACCGGCCACGGCCGGCCCGGTCACCTGAAGCGGGCGCTGGCGGCGGGGGTGCGGGGGTTCGTGCCCAAAACCGTCTCGGCCCAGCGGCTGGCGGAGATCATCCGCACCGTCCGGTCGGGACAGCGGTACGTGGATCCGGAGTTGGCCGCCGACGCGATCAGCTCGGGCGACTCGCCGCTGACCGCCCGGGAGGCCGAGCTGCTGGAGTTGGCGGCGGACGGCGCCCCCGTGGCGGAGATCGCCGAGCGGGCCTCGCTGGCACCGGGGACGGTGCGCAACTACCTCTCCTCGGCGGCGGCCAAGCTGCACGCCGAGAACCGGCACGCGGCGGTGCGCATCGCCCGCGAGCGGGGATGGCTATGATGGACCGCGCACGGCACCGAGGAGCCCCCGGCGACTTCGCATGGGGTAGGATTCGGTGGCGCAGGCGGACGTAGCTCAGTTGGTAGAGCGCAACCTTGCCAAGGTTGAGGTCGCCGGTTCGAGCCCGGTCGTCCGCTCCACATCGACTCCGCGGAGTCCCCGAAACGCCCCACCCCGGTGGGGCGTTCGTCGTTTCCGGGGTTGCCCGGGCGGTGTTCACCCGGCCGGGCGGACTCGGGGCTCGAGGAACATCGGAACGGAAACCGGCGCTCAGCCCTTCCGGCCTCCGTGAGGGCTTTGGCCCGGGCTTCTGTGGTGGCCGAACCTTCGGCAGTCGTGGTGATCGACTGTTCTGGAGGTCCGGGGTGCCGGTCGGGTTGTCGACGGAGGAGCGGGCTGCCGCGTAGGCGGCGTATCGCGGGGCGCCGTCCCGTACGGAGTTGGAGCGGTTCTTCTTCCCGGACGACGCGGACCGGGAGCTGATCGAGTCCGAGGGACGGGCGCACAACCGTCCGGGTTTCGCGGCCCGGCTCACGACCGCGCGGTATCTCGGGGTGTTCCCGGACGACCCGGCCGACGTGCCGCCGGAGGTCGTGGTCCACCCCGCCGAGCAGCCGGACATCGGGGACCCGTCGGTGCTCGAGGCGTACGGCGAGCGGGAGAACACCCGGCTGGAGCACGTACGTGAGCTGCGGCGGGTGCCGGAGTACCGGGAGTTCGCCGAGTCGGAGGGCGAGCTGCGGGAGTGGGTGGACGCGCGGGCCCGGACGAGGGGTGAGGGCCGCTTGCGCCGCCGCCGGGGAAGTGGGCGGGTCCACTTCCCCGGCGGCGTGTGCGTGGCTGTGCTACACCCCTTGGTCGGTGACGGAAAGTGATGGCTGGGCAGGTTCGTTCACTGTGGGGCCGGGGCGGGGGCGTGTACGGACATCACAGCCTTGCGTTGACCTCACATGAGTTCTCCGGGCGAGCAGCGCAGGTCGAGTACAGCCTTTCCGATGAGGCCGTTCTCGACGGCCTCGTGTGCGAGCACCACGTCGTCGAGGCCGAAGGAGTGCATCGGCAGTGGCGTGAGGTCGCCCTCACGCAGAGCCGCGGTGATCTCTGTGGCGGCGCGCAGCAGCGCTTCCCGTGGTTCGGTGAGGAACAGTGCGAACCGCAGCACCAGGTTGGACCACATGAGCCGGAAGACCGGCAGGGTCGGGTCGTCGGGCTGTGCCGCGTAGGTCACGATGGTCGCGCCCGGGCCGGCGACGGCCAGGTCCAGTTCGAGGTTGTCGTTCAGCGACACCTCGATGATCCGGTCGACGGGCCCGGCTCCGTCGAGAATCTGCCGGGCGGCATCGGCGTCGCGGTAGTTCACGACGAGATCCGCGCCCGCGGCCCTGGCCAGAGCGGCCTTTTCCGGGCCACTGACCGTCGTCACGACCCGTGCGCCCGCGATCCGGCCGAGTTCGATCGCGTAGTGCCCGACGGCGCCCGCACCGGCCGCGACGAGTACGGTGCGGTCGCGGGGCGAGCCGTCGGCGTGCAGGCACCAGTGCGCGGTCATCGCCGGGATGCCGAGGCAGGCGCCGAGTTCGTCGGAGATCCCGTCCGGCAGCGCGACGGCCTGCTCGGACGGCACGACGGTCCATTCGGCCGCGGTCCCCCACGGGTGGCCGGCGCCGGCCATCCAGATCCACACACGTTCACCGATCCGGCCCGGGTCGACGCCCGCGCCGACCGCGTCGATCGTGCCGGTGCCGTCCTGGTGCGGGATGCGGCCGGTGTACTCGCCGACCCGCTGGAAATCCTGCGGGGTGGAGTTCAGTCGCATGAACATGTCGCCCGGGTTGATCGCAGAGAGCGCGACGCGGATGCGGACCTGGCCGGGGCCGGGCTCGGGGCGCTCGACGTCCAGCACCCGCAGCACGCTCTTGGCGGGACCGGGCGTGTCGTAGAAGGCTGCCCTCATTGGTTCATCTCTCCTCTTGAGTGCGGCGCGACCCACGGCACCTGCCCGGGGAACGCGCACGTCACCACGGATGGTCCTTCACCATGTCGTGGTGTGATTCGGTGGCGGCGGGATCGCCGCCTCTTGAAACGGCCGGTTGAGACGGATCGAACGTGCCACCGACCATCAGCAGGTGTGGCCGCGCCGGCCACGTGCTGTGGCCGGCATCCGGGCCTCGCGCACCGCCGGGTGCCGGCGGGACACCGGCTGAGCCGGGGTGGACGGAACGTGTCTCCGGCATGCCGCTCGTCGGGCACGGGCGGACTCCGTCCACGGGCTTCCCGGCTCGTGCCTCTCGCTTTACAGACCGGCGGCGACGCTTCGCATGACCGACTCCAGATCACGCTCGCCCTCAGGGGTCTGCGCACCCTGCTCCAGGGCTCCTGCCATGAGCCGTGGAGGCAGAGCCCCGCTCACCAGCTCGGCCCACGCGTCGTTCTCCGCTCGCAGACCGGCGGTCAGGTCCGCTGGAGGAACCAATTGCTTGGCGGCGGCGATGAGCTCCGGGGAAAGCGCGGCAATCTTCTCCACCACCCCGTCAACGAACGCGTCCAGTTCGGCCGCGGGCACGGCACGGTTGATCCACCCGTAGGCGGCCGCGGTGTCCGCATCCACCAGATCGCCGGTGAGCAGCAGCTCCAGCGCCCGGTTGCGTCCTACCCGCTCGCGCAGGTACTGCGTGCCCCCACCGCCCGGCACGATGCCCATCAGTACCTCGCTCTGCCCGATACCCGCGCTCTCGCGCGCGGCGAACGTCATGTCGGCCGCCGCGACGAACTCGGCGCCGCCGGCGCGCGCCTTGCCCGCCAGTTTGACGATCGTCACCTGCGGCTGGTGACGCAGCAGCTCGCCGACGCCCTGGAAGAGATTGGCGTCCGGGTTACGGTCCGCGATCCCCTGCAATTCGTCCATCTCATCGAGGATGTGGATGTCGACGTGGGCGATGAAGAACTCGGGATTGGCGCTGGAGAACACAATGACGCGGACCGAGCGATCATCCCGCAGCGTCCCGAGGACATCGTGCAGCTCCCGGATCAGGGTTCCGCTCAGCACATTGACAGGGGGGTTGTCCAGGGTGATCCACGCGACTCCGGCGTCGATGGCGACGCGGAGCGTCGTGTACGAGTTCAGCTTCATGAGCGTTCCAAGGTTTGCGATGAGCCAGTAGGTTTGCAATGCATACCCACCCTGGGCTCTGCGCCGAAGACGGTCAATAACGCACTTTTCGACAACCAAGGATCATGATGGATACCAGCCCCACGTCCCTGCCGCCCCGCAGCATGCCGCGTTTCAGTGCCGAGTGCCCGAGCCGGCCCATCCTCGACCAGATCGCCGACAAGTGGTCCATGATGGTCCTGGCGGTCCTGGAGCAACCGACGCGGTTCAATGAGATCAAGCGACAACTGGAGGGCGTCACACAGCGGGTACTGACCCAGACGCTGCGCAAACTCGAACGCAACGGCCTGATCCAACGCCAGGTGCTCCAGACCTCCCCCATTGGCGTGGAGTACTCCCTCACACACCTCGGCGAGTCTTTCCGTGAACCCTTCGCCCGTCTGTACGACTGGACGGTCGAGCACAGCGACCAGGTCCTGGCGGCACAGCTCGAATACGACGCGCGGTCATCGGGACAGCAGACAGTCTCTCGGGCGGGCGTGGCCGGTCGGATGGAGTGAGGCGCCCTGCACACCCAACCCGGTCGGTCCGGAATGGCGGTACCCGTGCAGGTCCCAGCCGGTCCCCGGCCCGCGTACGGCAGTGTGCTCATCGAGGAGGGCGCGGGCCCGGCCGTGGGAGAGGCGGGCCGGGCCGGTGTCCGGGCACACGTCGCGCGGGCTGACGACCTTCCCCGGCCCGGGGCGGCGCTGGGTGACGAACACCGGGCCCCGGGTACGGCCCTTGAGCAGCCGGGGCAGGAGCCGGGCCGTGCCCGCGTCCCGGTAGACGGTCTCCGGCACGAAGTCCTCCCGCGCCCGCCCGCGCCGGCGGGCCTTGCTCCGGGCACCCTCGGCCTTGACCGGGCAGCGGCGGGCGGCGGGCGGCGAGGTCCGGATCCTCGATGTTCACGCCGAGGATCTCCTCCGCTCGGGCGCAGGTCTCGTGGAGCATCCGCCACGGCGTCTTCTCCCGCAGGTGCACCTCGCGCCGGGCGATGAGCCGGTCCACGGCCATCCTCGAGCGGGCCGGGGTCTCCGGGTCCGGCACCGCCCGGCCGCTTCGTCCGGGCCGGGATCGCCGGACCGTCGTAGCCGTACTCCGCGCACCAGCCCGGCCGGCACCGCCGCCCGGCGGGCGTTCCAGGTGTTGACCGCCGCGCTGCCCCACAGCAGTTCCAGGGCCTCGCCGATCTCGTCGTCCGCGACCGACCCGAGCGGGCGGGCTTCCCCGATCCGCTCGGCGGTCCTGCCGACCCCGGCCCCGTGGCTGCGAACGGTGTTCGGGTTGCGGAGCGAGTCGAGGAGGGCATCTGCTGCCGCGCGGACGGTCAACGCCTTCCCGGCCGACAGGTGCACGACGATGGGCACCACTTCCCCCTTGTTCCCCCTTGCCACGGACAACGGGGCCGCTTCACGTACGGCCCGGAGAACGTCACCGCAGGGGACGAATCGAGCTCCCGCGGATAACAGGGCGTTATCCGTGGAACAACTTCACACCGACCCCGCGACCGACGTCCCGTCAGCCACCCACCAGGGACGACAAGGGCTTGGCGCCGGTTTCCGTTCCGATGTTCCCCGACCCCCGACTCATGCCGACATGAGGACCACCAGGGCGGCGGCGAGTTCGGCACAGTTCATCGGGGCGAGTTCGTCCATGACCACCCGGTTGAGCGCCCACAGCATCTCCTCCGCCGTGGAATCGGTTCCCTCCACCGCGAGAACACCCAGCGCGCCCGTCACCGCGTCGCCCAGTCCCTCCCGGTCCTCCACGCACATCGGCTCCAGGCAGTCCAGGGCCCGCGCGTAGTCGGGAACGATCGGATCGTCGGGTGCGAGACCCTCACCGTGGTCGAGGACCGCGAGGCGGTACTCGACGGTGTCGGCGGCGTCCCGGGCGGGCACGGCCGTTCCGTGTCCCCGGGGCCCGTGGCGTTCGACGTGTCCCGGGTTCCCCTTGCCCTCCGTGCCGGTCCGCGGTTCGACCGCGACGCGGTCGGCACCCTGCGGCGCGACGAGGAGGCGATCCCCCGGCGGGCCGCCGGTGAGTGCGATGCCGAGCAGCATGCCGCCGAGTCCGACAGCCACCATGCCGGGACCGGTGGCCCTGTCTCTTATACATATCT
>NZ_VKHS01000231.1 GCF_014141525.1 Streptomyces calidiresistens | reverse complement strand
GGGCCGCGAGCGGCGGCCCCGACCCCGGCTGCCGGTCCGCAGGCGACGACCACCACCGCCCCGGCCGCGCCCGGGACCACCGTGCCGGCCGCATCGCGGCGCCCTTCCAGCCCGGTGTCCCGTTCGGCCACTCGCCCGGGCTCGTCGTCGCGGCGCCCGGCGGCGAAGAAGGCTGCCGTGTCCGCGGCGGCTCGACCGGCGAGTGACCCGCGTTTCCCGCACGGCCCGCTCGCCGTACTGGACGGTGACGGTTCCGCCTACGGGGTGGACGGCCTGGTGTTGGAGTGCCCGGTGACCACCGTTCCGGAGTTGGTGGAGTGGACGCTCACCGAGTCCGGTCTCGGCGCCGCGAAGCTGAATCGGTACGGCAAGGACTCCGATCCGCTGATCGTGCTCACCGGCGCGGCCGCCGTGAAGCTGGGGCTGCCCGAGCGCCTGGAGGGACACGAGCAGCGCCGCTCCCTGCGCCTGCCCGAGGACCACCCCGTCGTCAAGCAGGTGACGAAAGCGAAGTGGAAGCTCACGCGGCGCGGGTTCGGCCCCTGGGCGCGGATCTACCGCAAGGCACAGGGCCGCGAGCGGCAGTGCGTGCAGCTGGCGATCCTGTCCTGGGACGCCCTGGATGCCCGTTCCTGGCCCGGCGTCTCGGAGATGGAGCCGGCCGACATCGCCCGCGTCCTGGGCCTCTACGCCACCCGGGTCATCACCCCGCGCGGCTCCACGGCCGTCTCGGGCCTGGAGCTGATGACCGCGCTGCGCCCGCCGACCCGGCCGGTGCGCGATGACGCGACCGGGAACTGGATCTCCGGCCACAACCCGGGCAGTCTGGGGACGGAGCCGGTGGATCCGGCGCCGCCGGAAGCCACCTCCGAACACCCCGTGGTCGTCCGGTCCGGATGGACGGGCGGGTTTCTGGACGAGGAGGCGTACCAGTGGGTGCGGCCCGTCGAATCGTTGACCGATGAGGAGTGCGTGCTGCCCCACGCGGTGGGCCTGGACCTGAACACCGCGTTCCTCGCCGCCGCCGCGCGCCTGGTGGTCGGGTTGTCCGGCCCCGAGCACGCGACCCGGCCGACCTTCGACAAGAAGATCCCCGGCTCCTGGCTGGTCGATCTCTCCCACATCGAGCTGGACCCGCGCCTGCCCTCCCCGTTCACCCCCGACGGCAGCCGCCCGACCGGCCCGGCCTGGTACCAGACCCACACGGTCGCCTACGCCCAGGAGCTCGGGTTCAACGTCCACCCCCTCGAGGGGTTCCTGCGCCGGGAGACCGGGGCGTACCTGGATCCGTGGCACGACCGCCTGAAGACCGCCTACCTCGACACCCTTGCCGACCTCGGCGTCACCAAAGACCTCTCCGAGGAGGAGTTCCTGGTGGCGATGGAGCGCCACCAGGACGTCGATCCGGCCCTGGTGGCGGTGCTGGCCGCCATCAAAGCCACCGTCAAGGGCGGTGTGGGCAAGCTCAGGGAGCGCCCGCAGGGCCGGCACTACCGTGACGGTGAGCCGTGGCCTGCCCTCTCCCGGTCGACCTGGCGCCCCGACATCCGCGCGGCTGTGATCTCCAAGGCGCGGGTCAACATGCACCGCAAGATGCGCAAGACGGCTGAGTTCACCGGCCTGTACCCGCTCGCGGTGCTCTCCGACTGCGTGGTCTACCCCTCACCGGGCCCGTCCCCGCTCGATTTCCTGCCCTACTCGGCGTCGGGCAAGCCGCAGCCCGGCGCCTTCCGTCTGGGTCCCACACCCGGCCTGGCGAAGCTGGAGGGCGTGCAGTCGATGTTGTGGGCGGTCGATCTGATGGAGAAGGGCCTGAACCCGGCCCGCCACATCAAGGGCGGCGACGCCGTCCTGGACGAAGGAGAGTAAGTGGTGGGGGAGGTCGAGGACGCGATCGAGCGCGCGGATCGCGAGGGCTTCACACGCGAGCCCCCGAAGACGTTGAAGGGCCGGATCGGGTACCTGGTCAAGCAGCTCGGCAGCGCGAAGGCCGTCGCGCGGGAGATCGGGGTCACCGCGGACTCGGTGAACCGCTACCGACGCGGTGCCCGTACCGCCCGCCCCGATGTCGCGGCCAGGATCGAGGACGCGGTACGGGCCCGCTGGCAGCCCGGCGTGCGCAGGCGCAGGCACAAGCGGGCGGCCACCACCGGAGGGGTCACGATCGAGACCCGTGCCCGCTTCGGATACACCGCACCGGTCGGCACCACCGACGACGGGAGGTTTCGGCGACTCACCGTGCACCTTCCCCCCGAGTACGCCCGCCGACTGTTCGACGCCCGCGGGCAGGGAGCCAGCGACCAGCAGATGCGTGACATCATCGCCGAAGGCTTCAAAGAGGTGTATTTCCAGGACGGTGGCGCCCGCGCCACGGGGCTTACGGAGGTCTCCATTTCCGATATCGACTACCTGGATCTCGACTACTGAACTCGGAGCCCTCAATGGCAAGTATCGATATCGGCGTGAGCCGAAGCACGATAGCTGTCACCAAGGCAGGCCTGTTGTCACCGGGAGCGCCGGACAGGACGCGCTGGGCCGGCCGCCGGGGGCGCCGGACAGGACGCGCTGGGCCGGCCGCCGGGGGCGCGGGGAGCTTCGGCGACCGGTGGAGCGCCGGAGCCGGTGACACCGGTCCTGCTGTGCGGGCTGCTGGTGACAAGACGAGCGCCGTGGGGCGCCGGGCCGGCCGAGAGAGCAGCTGTTCCGCGACGACCTCTGCTGCTTCGCTGCCGCATCTGCCCTGCCGGTTCCCCGAACCAGGAGGAGAGACGTCATGAGTGCTCAGGATTCGGGTGCGGCCCGACACGAACTGCGCATCAATGTGCCGGATGACGTATACGAGCAGCTGCACCCCGGACCCCGGGGGCCGTTCTCCCCCTGCGAGAACAGGCCGGCCCACACGCGGATCATCGCGGCATCGGATGTGCCCGTCCGGTCACTGTATGCTGCCCGCCCGCGCAGCATGGCCTGCTCGGCCCACAGGCTGCTGCGGGCAACGCGGCGGTCGTCCGGATGCTCCGCGGCGCCGACCAGGCACCGCTCGATGTGCAACGCGCCGTGGAGCCACGGACTGCCCCCGCCGCCGGTGCCGCCCACGAGGGTCGCGGCGGCTCGATCGCCGTACAGACCGCGCCCGCCGACGAGAATAAGGAAGCCGCCACCCGTACCGAACAAGCCCGCCAGGCTCGCGGGCGTACCGACCGCGCCCGCCGAGGAGGCCGCGCCGGCGCAGTCCGACACCCCCGCGCACGGGTACACACTCGCCGCATCGGGGGAAAACCTGGTCTGCTACCGAGCCGATGGGCGCTCCCCTGACGACATCCGGCAGACGAAGGGGATGAGGTCCCGCACCAACACCTCCGTCGCGGCCGACCTCTCCGAGTTCCTCAAGGACCCGCGTGCCTACGCCCAAGCCCATGTCAGCAGCCCCAAGCCGACCTTGGTCTCCACGGCGCTGGACGACGACTGCGGCGGGTACGCCAGCAACGACCGGCACATCTACCGGATCCAGGTCAGCGGCTGGCACAAATTCGCCGCGCCGCCCACGAAGAGCAAGATCAAGACCAAGCCGACGGTCTACGCCAACAGCACGTCCCTGGAGACCGCGACCGCGGCCGTCATCGGTCCCATCGGCCCCACCGAGGAAATGGATTTCATCGGGGACATCCCCCTGGCGGCCATCACCGGCTGCCGCCGACCGGGGGAGAGCGGTTTCAGCGATTTCTGACGCCCGCGACGGGAAGCGGTGCTTGCCCGGGGGCGGGCCCGCCACCGCCCCCGTCATGCCCCGTCGCCCTCAACAGGCGGGCAGTCCCGGGACGGGCTGATCGTTGTCGGTCCGGGCCCGGCAGACGTTCGTTCGGCACTCGTGGAGCCGACGCACGAGATGGACGGTGATGTCGGCGTCAATCGCCGCGGCGAACGACTCCCGGTCGACTCCCGGTCCGCCTCCTTGATCAGGGGCTCGGGGCGTACGTCGATCAGCCGGACGCCGCGGCGGGTCACCGCGAGGTGGTCGAGGGTGCGGGGGTGGCGTTTCCCGCAGGTTGTGCAGGAGATCTTCAGCGGCTGCGAGACGACGTCGACCACGTCGCCGGCGAAGTCCGGGGCCGGCAGCACCCGGCTCTCCTCCAGACTCTCCCCGCCGTGGTGACGGCCGGTGCCGGTCAGGAACTGCGGGCCGGGACGGTACCGCTGGTCCCGGCGCCAGGTGGAGTGCCGCATCGGGTCGCTCGTGAGCACCGGCTCCTGTACGAGATCGTGCACCGAGCAAGACGCCTCGTCCCCACCGGCCCGCCACGAGACCGCCCACCGCCTCGCCCACCCGTCACCCGGATCCAGACCGGACCTGCCCGCATCGACGCCCGTCGACACGAACAGGTTCTCCCAGCTGTACTGATGCGATCAGGCGGACTCGGTGTCAGCGGCGTCGACCACCCTTCCCGACCCAGCGTGTGTAGCGGCCATGAGCTCATGGAAGCGCCGTGGAGAACCTCAGGCTCCCGATCTTCGTTTCTGGTGACAGAAAGACTGCTGAATGAGCGTCTGTGACAAGTCGGATGCCTCGTTGGTGACCACCGGGCTGCTTCAATCGTCCTTGTTCACCAGCTCGGCCGGTCCCGCTGGTGACAACTCCTGAGCTTTGGCTCACCGCCCATCGACCGCGACAAGAGCCCGCTGACCGCCGTGGACGAAGAGTCCGTGCGCCTGGTCGACGTCCTGGAGGACCACCCGGGCACCAGCGACGTCACCGACGCCGGCGCGCAGGCCGCCACCCGCGCCCCCACCGCTCCTGCGGCCGGCGCCTCCGCCTGCGCCGCGCTCCCGGCGGTGGTCAGGACGGCCGGCACCTCGGGTGCCGCCCGCCGCCCGGCACCCTCCGCCGCCTCCGGCGTGCCAGGGGGCGGCCCCGACCGGGACGGTGGGTGCGGTGGGTACGGGGGTCTCGATGGGCTCGGTCACGCGGGTCACTCCTCAGCTCACCACGTCCGGGACCACCACGGTAGACACTCGCCCCGGCCTTCCGGACCGCCCTCGACCACTACCGCAGCCGGGGCCCGCATCCCGGGACATCTGCCTGACGTTCCAGCAGGAGAAAGGGCTGACGCCGGACGGGATCTTTGGTCCGGCCGCCCGGGCCTCGCCCGTCACCTGACGTGCCCGGCCGCCCGCGCTTGGAGAACCGGGCACGGGCGGCCAGCGTCCTGGTCACAAAGCCGGTAGGCTGCCGGACGGTTGGCCGGGAGCCCTCCGGGAAGCATCGTCGGAGATTTCCGGGCGACGCCGGGCCACCGGATGAGGGGAACAGGGATGTTACTGCCGCGAAAGCGCCGGGAGGCGCTCCGGTGGGCGACCGATGCACACGGTGAGCGGGCGGTCCTGCTCCATCTCGACGGGCAGCACGAGCAGGCGCTGGAAGCATCGACGACCGCGACCCGCGCAGCGCAGAAGCTGCACCGGGCCGACCGGAAGGACAGGGACGTCCGGCAGGTGCTGGCCGCCCGCTTGCGGGACCGTGCCGACATCCGGCGCGAGCTGGGCAACCACCACGCCCTGGCGGAAGGGCCCTCCTCCTCACGTGCCCTTGCCCAGTACCGCGCGGGCCTCGGGGACGTCCAGCGGGCCGTGGAGCTGCTGTCGGGGACGGAAGAGGCCGCCCGGTACCCGCTGCTCGTACCGTCCCTGCGGCTCCTCGGAGCGGAGTTCCTGGCCCGTGCCGGCGCCCGTGCCGATGAGGCCGCCCGGGATGTGCAGTCCGCTCTGACGGAGTACCGCAGTCACTCGCAGCTGTCCGAGGAGCGCGGCGCCCTGGATCTGGCCTGGACGCTCGCCCGGGTCGCGGACGTGCTGCTCCTCTCCGGCGACGAGCAGGGGAGTCTGGCGGCCCGCCGGGAATCGGTCGAGCGCTTCCGGCCCTGGCTGGGCCCGGAGGGCGTGCTGTGGAGGGACCGGCACCAGGAGCGCACCACCTGGGTGACCACCCCGACCCTGGAGCGGGCGGGCGACTCCGCCCTCGCTCTCGCCGTCCAGCTGCAGCCCCCGGGGTGGGCCGGCATGCCCTGGCCGCTCGGCAGGGGCAGCCGCTCCCCGGTGCCGGAGCCGCCCGACGGGTCGGTCGTCCCGGAGGCTCTGCACGCGCTGCAGGACGCGGGCGAGAGCTTCGCGGATTCCCTGCCGAAGGATGGCTTCGGCCCGGCCGTCAACACGCCTGCCTACAACCGGCTGACCCGTGCGCTGAACAGCACGGAGATCACCTTCCGGCGCTGGCTGGAGATGGCGGGGGCGTCCGAACTCGCCATGCGGTACCACGAGGTGATCGGGACGATCCTGGACCGGGTGCACGCCACGCAGATGAGCGCCCTGCTCGGTCAGGTGTCACCGGTGACGGGAGATGAGTGGTCCACACCGCTCAGAGCCCTCCGCCCCTCCCTGGAGCAGGTGGCCCGCAGCCGATGATCCCTCACGCAGCCGCCGACGCATCAGCTTCTGGGACCGACTTCCTGCCGGCGGAAATACCGAAGCCCAGAAGTTCAAGCACGACACAAGCATGCTGCATGACACGGACCGTCACCTGCCATGCAATGCGCCCTCTCAGGGAAACGGCAGGCCCTGCCGGCAAACAGGTAGTAGTTGCTACCCCTCAGAGGGAGAACAAGCCAACCGCACCCTACAAGAGGGCACTAAGGGGCAATACCAGTGACTTAGGGCTCTTAACGCAATGAGGTTGGGCCGTGTCCTTCGGCCGGTGGGTTCGGTTGTTCGGGTGTGGGGAAGCGTGATCCTCAACCGTGGTTGGTGGACGATGAGTTGTGGGCGCGGGTCGAGCCGCTGGTGCCCGTGCGGCAGCGCCGGCACCGGCATCCGGGTCTGAAGGC
>NZ_VKHS01000230.1 GCF_014141525.1 Streptomyces calidiresistens | reverse complement strand
CCACCCGGGACCGGGACCCCGCCCGGGCCGCCGACGACGCCCCCGGGGCCACCGGCACCCCCGTACCGACCGACGATCTCGACGGCATACCCCCCGATGTGTACCGGCGCCGATGGCGGGTCCTGGCCGCCATGTGCACCAGCCTGCTCACCGTCATGCTCGCCAACGGCAGCCTCAACCTGGCCCTGCCGTCGCTGAGCACCGACCTGGGCCTGACCACCCTCCAGCAGACCTGGGTCATCGACCTCTACTCGTTGACCTTCGCCGCGCTGCTGTTCACCGCCGCCACCGTGGGCGACCGTTACGGCCGCCGTGTCGTCATGCAGGCGGGCCTGCTCGTCTTCGTCGCCTCCTCGGCCTACGCCGCACTCGCCGTCGATTCGGGGGCCGGCCTCATCCTCGCCCGGGGACTCATGGGCGTGGGCGCGGCCATGGTCATGCCCACCACCCTGTCGATCATCAACAACGTCTTCCCCCGCCACGAGCGCCCCCGCGCCATCGCCGTGTGGACCGGCATCGCCGGCGTGGGCGCCTCCCTCGGGTCGATCCTCAGCGGCGTACTGCTGGAGCGCTACGACTGGCGCTCCGTCTTCGTCGTCGGTGCCCTGCTCGCCCTCGGCGCCCTCGTGGCCAACCAGGTCCTCGCCCCCGAGTCCCGCGACGAGCGCCGGACACCCGTCGACTGGTGGGGCGGCCTGCTGTCCACCATCGGCATCTTCGGCCTGGTGTACGCCATCATCGAGGGCCCCTCGCACGGCTTCACCGACCCCGGCGTGCTCGTCGGCGCGATGGCGGCCGTCCTCGGCCTCGGTCTCTTCGTCTGGTGGCAGACCCGCACCGACCACCCGATGCTCGACCTCAAGCTCTTCCGCAACCCGGTCTTCGGCGTCTCCTCCCTCACCTGCGCCATCGCGTTCTTCGCCCTCTTCGGCGCCTTCTACGCGCTGGCCCAGCTCTTCCAGCTGATCCTGGGGTACGGGCCGCTCAAGGCATCGCTGGTGACCCTGCCGATCATGCTCCCGATGATGATCCTCGCCCCCCTGGTGCCCAACATCGTCCGGGCCCGGGGGCCCCGGGCCGTCATCTCCTTCGGCCTGACCGTCATGGCCGTGGGCTTCCTGCTCGGCTCCGGCTGGGACGCGGACGTCACCTACTGGGGCGTGCTGGTCCCCATCCTCGTGGTCATCGTCGGCATGGCCCTGGCCATGCCGCCCGCGACCGAACTGCTCATGTCCAGCGTGCCGCGCAACCGTTCCGGCATGGGCTCGGCCATGAACGACACCACCCGCGAACTCGGCGGCGCCCTCGGCATCGCCATCCTCGGCTCCATGCTGGCCTCCGGCTACGCCGCCGGGATCGCCGACGCCGTGCGCGACCTGCCCGCCGAACTGCGGGGCCTGGCCGAGGACAGCTTCGCCGTCGCCCTGCACGCCGTGGTGCCGGCCGTGGCCGAGAGCGCGGGGGAGGAGGCCGCCGCCGGTTACCTCGCGACCTTCGAGGCCGCCTGGATGAACGGGCTCACGCAGGCCATGCTGGTCTCCTCCGTCCTCGCCTTCGTGGCCGCCGCCGTCGCCTTCACCTTCATGCCCCGCCACGCCGGGAAGACAGCGGACGCTGCGGCCTCCGTCGAGCCCGCCGCCGAGGAGGGCGAGAAGGCCACCACCCCGGCCTGACCCCGCCTGCGGACCTCAACGGTGCCCGTCTCCCCGCTCGGGAGGCGGGCACCGCCGCGTGACGGAACCCGGCACGTCGTCGGCCGCCGTCACGCGCCGTCCGACCGCCCCCGGTCGAGGGCGAACCCGAGGAACGCCGACCACCCCTCCGTCGGCACGGCCACCACCGCACCCCCCACCCGCTTGGAGTCCCGCAGCAGCACCCATCGGGGCACGGCGGCCATCTCCACGCACTCGCCGCCCTCCTCACTGCTGTGGCTGCTCCTGACCCAGCGACGGGGTGCGGGGTTCTCGTATCGCTCCGGGCTCATGGCTCCCCTTCCAGCGCTTTCTCCATGAAGGTCAACGACTCACGTGGGTTGAGCGCCTGGGCCCTGAGAATGCCGTACTTGGCCTCCAACCCACGAACCGATTCCCGCTTCGTGTGCAACTGACTCACGTTCTGGACCTCCAGATAGGCGACCCGCTTGCCGTCGGAGGTCTCCATCAGGGTGAAGGGGCCCGCCAGCCCGGCATTCTCCTGTCGCTCCATCGGCATGATCTGGATCTCCACCTCCCGCCTCCTCCCCACCTGCAGAAGCCGCTCCACCTGCTCCCGGAGCACGCCGCTTCCGCCGATGGGACGCCGCAGGATCGACTCGTCCAGGACGAAGCTCATCAAAGGAGGCCGGCGGTCGCTGATATGGGCCTGTCGTTCCATGCGGGCCACCACCCGCTCCTCGATCACCTCGTGGGGGAGAGGCGGACGCATCATCCCGAAAACGGCCCTCGCGTACTCCTCGGTCTGCAACAGGCCCGGGACGGCCTGGCAGGCGTAGACGTGGATCTCCACGGCCCGCGCCTCCAGGCGGGCGGCGTCGCGGAAGAAGGCCGGGTACCGGGCCTGTGCCAGCTCCTCCTTCATCGCCCGCAACAGGCCGCCGGCGCCCAGGACCTCGTCCGCGCTCTCGATCAACTCCGGGGAGGGGATGCGCCGCCCCTGCTCCACCGAGGCGATCTGCTCCCTTCCGTAACCCACCCAGGCGCCCAACTCCTCACGCGAGAGCCCCTCCCGCTCGCGCAGCAGTTTCAACTGGCGCCCGAAACCGCGCAGGAGCCCGGTGTCGTCACCCCGCTCGCCCATCCCACGCCCTCCTCGATCCCGGCTCCGGTCCCGGGTGCCATTCCCCCAAGACCCGTCATCACGGTAAGGGTTGTCGGCGTAACTCAGAGTGCTTGTGATGGAGGATCACTCGAACGTGTGATCGTGATCCGTCCGGGCCGACGAGGAGTCCGGCTTCCGGGGGAAAACGGTTTGCCCCGGCCGTCCATGGCCGGGAAGACTCCCGGCCATGGACGACCCCGGGGCACACCACGAATCCGGCGGGGCGCGCGATGTCCCGGCCATGTTCACCGACGGACGGTTGAAGACCATCCCGCGTCGCACCGCCCGCCGCGCACAGCTCCTCGAACACCTGGCGCGGACCCTCTTCGACCCCGGACGGGGATACACCGAGCGCGAGGTCAACGAGGCGCTGGCGAACGTCCACGACGACTACCCGGCCCTTCGCCGATACCTCGTGGAGGCGGGCCTGTTGACCCGAACCCGCGACGGATCCGAGTACCGCCGCACGTCGACCACCCCGTGATCCACCCCCGCGTTCCCGCCGGTTGATCAAGGGGCCGGGGGAAAGGGCTTCCAGGCCGAGACGCCGGCGATCCCCGTGCTGCCGGTGTCGATGTCACCGTCGGGAACCACCAACTGCGCCTCCTCGCCCGGTATCGGTGACACCGTCAGGTATGGCGCCGGATAGCGGAAATCATCGACGTGGGTCACGGTGTTCCGCCACATCAACCCGGCGGACGCCTGCTCACCCGGCTCCAGGTCGAAGGGGACCGGCGGATCGTCGAACCCCTCCACGAAGGCGATGTCCCCGGAGCCGTTCACCACCTCCACGTCGAGCGCCTCCGCGTCCTCGTCGAGCAGGGTGACCCCCGGATACCCCTCGATGCGTCGAGGGGTGTCACCACAGTTGACGAGCCGCAACCCCATGACCCGCAGTCCCATCGCGGGATTGGTGAAGTCGGCGGTCACCCGCAACCCCGACGGGGGACAGGAGATGTCCTCCTGCGCCGGTTCCACGGGTGGCTCGTCCGAGGAAGGGGGCGAGGGGACGGGGTCCACCGGTGCGACCGGCGGCCCGTCCCCGCCCGGATCGCCGACGGCCACGGTGCCGCACCCCGTCAGGAGGGCAACGCCGAGCACGATGACCCCCGCCACCGGGGTCCGGGCAGCCCGGACGGTGCGTGGTGAACGGAACGGTGTGGAGACGGGTAACGAGTGCATTCGGGGATTCTCATCACACCGAGCCGCTGTCCGTCCACCTCCACCGGCACCACCTGCCGGGTCCCGGTCCCCCTCCACTCCCCGGCGCGTCGCACGGGACGTACCGCCGGGGACGGAGGTCCGGAGGTCGAGGCGAAGGCGGTGGCACTCCGCCCATCGGCCCGCCCCTACGCCCAAAGGGCGATACCGCCCCGGTGCCGAGTTCCGTCAACATCGGCCCATGCGACCCTTCCGGCCGTCCCACCCGGATATCGGCGCGGTGCGTTTCGCCCGCCCGACCGCCGCCTACGAGGAGGCCCTCGTCTTCTACCGCGACGTCCTCGGTCTACCGGTGCTCGCCGAATGGCGTGGCAAGCGCGGCTACGACGGAGTCGTCCTCGGACTGCCGGGAACCCCGGTGCATATGGAACTGCTCCAACACGGCGATCCACCACGCATTCCCGAACCCCATCCCGAGAATCAACTCGTGCTCTACCTCCGGGGCCCCGAGGCGGTGATCACCACCACCCGGCGGCTCGCGGACCACGGCCACGAGCCGGTTCCCGCCGCCAACCCGTACTGGTCGGAACGCGGTGCCCCGGTCTTCCGGGACCCGGACGGTTGGTCGGTCGTCCCGGCGCCGTGGGTTTTCGGCGAGGATCCGCCTCCGACACCCGGGCGCCTCCCCGCCAGGGCCGGCCCGCGCGAATTTCCCACGGCTCTCCCCGAACCGAAGGAACCCGATGGCCCCTGTTTCCCGTGAGGACCGGATGCGGACAACTCTCCGGCGGGCGATGGCTCGTTCCCTCGGAAGGGCGGCCGATACGGGAGTGATCGAGTCGGGTGACTCCCGGAACCACCTCCTCGGCCTCCATGTGCGTTGCCGGGCGGCCACAACCCCCCGGTCGCGGGAGGGTCTGGCATCCTCATCGCCGCCGGCCTGTCCGATCGGGCGGTCCGGCCCACGCATCGCGCCGGGCCCGCAGGGCACGGCCTCGCGCTTCCGACCGGAGGCGAGACCGCACCGATCGGCCGTGCACCGTTCACACCCGCGTACGACCGGATTCTCCGACCGCCCGTAACGTCCTCCGGGTTCTGCGCCCCCACCAGCGAGGAAGTAACGTGAGCGCTTCTCCCGTCACCGCTCTGGTCGCTGCCCTGGCCATGGCGGCCGGCGCCGCCTCCCAGCCCTCGGCCCCGGCCCCGGTCCCGGTCCACGCGACCGCCCAGACCCCGGTCGCCCATGCCGACAAGGCGGGTGGCGAGGCCGACGCCGACGACCCGGCCATCTGGGTTCACCCGGACCGCCCGGAGCTCAGCCTGGTGATCGGCACCCTGAAGAAGGGCGGCCTGGAGGTGTACGGTCTCGACGGCCGTCGCCTCCAGCACCTCCCCGCTCCCGCCGCACCGACACCGGGCGCAGCGGTGGGACGTTTCAACAACGTCGACGTGATCCACGGTTTCCGGCTTGGCGGGAAGAAAACCGACTTGGCGCTGGTCAGCGACCGGGGCCGCGACCGGATCCGGGCATACGCCATCGATCCCGCCGCCGTGGCGGCGGGCCGCCCGCCGCTCAGGGACGTGACGGCCTCCGATGTCGCCCCGGTCTTCGCCGCCGACGAGCAGCAGGTGAACGAGCAGCGCACCTCCTACGGACTGACCGCCTACCGCGACGGCGGGAAGAGTTATGTGGTGGTCTCCCGGCGCAACGAGACCCGGGTCGGGCTGCTGGAACTCAAGGAGCAGGAGGGCCGCGTCGGCTACAGGACCGTGGACACCATCGACCTGCCCCACACTTTCGTTCTGCCCGACGGCACCCGGTGGACCCCGTGCGAGGACCCCGGTGAGCGCCCGCAGGTCGAGGGCATGGCCGTCGACCGGGAGAAGCGGGTGCTCTACGCCGGGCAGGAGGATGTCGGGTTGTGGCGGGTGAGGGTCGACGGCGGAAAGTTCGGGAAGCCGAAGCTGATCGATCGGGTCCGTGAGTACGGCGTGCCGTGGACGTACGACGAGGAGGAGGAGTGCGTTCTCCACACGGACCAGGACCCGGGCTTCGGCGGCCGGAGCCTCTCCGCCGACGCCGAAGGAGTCACCATCTACCAGGCCGGCAAGGGAGCCGGCTATGTGATCGTCTCCAGCCAGGGTGACGACACCTTCGCGGTGTACCGGCGGACCGGGGGCAACGAGTACGTCGGCTCGTTCGCCATCACCGACGGCCCGGTGACCGACGGGGTGCGGCACTCGGACGGCGCGACCGTGGTGAACGTCCCGCTGGGACGGGACTTCCCCATGGGCCTGTTGGTCACCCATGACGGCGAGGCGACCGCCGAGCCGGGCCGGGACGCCGCCGCCACGAACTTCAAGTTCACTCCGTGGGAGGCCGTGGCCACGGCGTTCCCCGTACCGCTGACCATCGACACCGGGTCGTTCAACCCCCGCGACGCGCGCTGACCTCACGGACCGACGTCCCGGAGGGCCCGGGCCGTGTCGTCCCGTACGTCCCGCTTCCCGGAAGGGAGGGGGAACCGGATCGCCCGCGCAGTCCTCGAACCGGGCGCCCCGCCCCCGGTCCCGGGGTGGGGCGCTCCTCACGGGACGGGCGGCCCTCGCTCACGACCCGACCACGGGAGGGCGTTCCCGATCACGCACCCGGGACCCGGTGACCCCGCACAGCGAAACGACCCCGGCCGGAGAGGCCGGGGTCGTGGTGTGGTGTCCGAGGGGGGACTTGAACCCCCACGCCCGATAAAGGGCACTAGCACCTCAAGCTAGCGCGTCTGCCATTCCGCCACCCGGACAAGGTGTCGTGCCGGGGCCGTGCCCTCGGCGACAGGGGAAACCTTAGCAAAGGTCCGGGGGCGCGCGATCACCGCCGCCGACCCTTGGGTCGGGCCGGGGGAGGGGGGAGGATGGGCG
>NZ_VKHS01000023.1 GCF_014141525.1 Streptomyces calidiresistens | reverse complement strand
GTTCAGTTGCGGCCCCGTACCCCACCCGCGATCCCCCCGAAGAACCACAGCCGGCCGACAACGACCATAAGGGCCTCTCGCAAGACCGGGCAACGCTCTCCCCTGGAGGAAGCCCTGGCCACCTCCCGTGCGGTGATCGCGGTCATCGGGCCCGGGTGGCCGGACTGCCGGGACGACGCGGGCGGAGTGCGCCTGGCAGACCCCGGTGACCTGGTACGACAGGAACTGGAGGCGGCGCTGCGGAGCGGGGTGCCCCTGGTTCCCGTCCTCATCCGTGGAGCGACCATGCCCACCGCGCGACAGCTGCCCTCCACCTTGCGGACGTTGGCGACCCTCCAAGCTCTCAAACTGCCCAACGAGGACTGGGACTACGGCTTCAAACGGTTGCTGGAAGACCTGGCGGGTTACGGGGTGGTCCCGGCACCGGAACCGGGTGTCGCCCCGCCCGGCCGTCTGACCCCGTTCACCCTCGCGCGCTACCAACGGACCCTGAAGGGAACCCGGCACGCCGTCTTCAACGCGGTGGTGGGCGCCGTCGAACAGCTCCGGTACCCGATCGTCGAGGTCGACGAGGACGGGGCCCGGGCCCGGTTACACCACCCCCCGGGTCATCTCTTCGACAGGGGGCAACAGTCATGCCGGGCCCGGAGGCCGGTGGCCCTCTTGCAGGACCGCGAAGAAGATAACGGGGGGTGGGGAACGCCGCACTCGACCGGCCCCTCCGCCGGGCCGGTCGGGCGCCGACCCCCTTCGCGGTGCCGGCCGCCCGCCCGGTGTGCCTCTCCCCGGGCGTCGGGGCGGGGCGCGGCCGATCGAATGCCCATCGGAGGAGGGGCAGGGGGGAGGCCCCGAATCCACCGCGACCTCCCGCTCCGCCGTCGACCGCTCGGGACCAACCCACCTCCGCCCGGCGGTCCGGCGCGACTCCCGTCCCCGGCGGGCGCGACGGGAGCACGACACCGGCGTTCGGTGTCCGCGTCAGCCGACGCGGACGAGGCGCCACTGCTGGTTGCTCCCGCCCCAGTCGGAGTACTGGACGATGTTCGCCCCGTCATGGCCGGCGCCGCCCTGCACCTCCAGTGCCTTACCGCTGTGACGGTTGATCAGTCGTAGGTGGCCGTCCGCCGACTCGACCGCGCGGAACTGCTGGTTGGCGGCGTTGTGGTCCGTCCACTGCACGATCTCGGCACCGTCCGAGGTGGACCAGTTGTGGACATCGAGAACTTTCCCGGAGTGCCTGGACCGGAGCCGGTGGTGGCCCCCGTCGGAAGCCACGAACCGCCACTGCTGCCAGGCCCCGTCGTTGCGGGACCACTGGGTGATCCGAGCCCCGTCACCGGTGGCCATGTTGTACACGTCCAACACCTTGCCGCTGTTGCGGTTCACCAGGACGTACCAGGCGTTCGGGTCGATCCCGGGGGAGGATCCGGCGACCTCGGCCACGAAGGTCGTCACGCTCCGGGCGGGGAGCTCGGCGGTGAAGGAGTCGTTCGAGACGCCGATCCCGCCCCGGGGAGCGAGGTTCCTGCTCGCGTCCGTCAGCCACGAGGAGACACCGGACACGGTGCCG
The DNA here is from genome assembly GCF_014141525.1 of Streptomyces calidiresistens. GTDB lineage: Bacteria > Actinomycetota > Actinomycetes > Streptomycetales > Streptomycetaceae > Streptomyces > Streptomyces calidiresistens. The sequence continues at coordinate 18,543 of NZ_VKHS01000023.1, read as the reverse complement.
CGAGCCAGGGTGAAACGCTGACTCACCGACGTCGTCCCCTTGTTGATGGCCACGACGACGATCCGGGAGCCACCCTTGTACGCGGAGGTGTACACGTCCGCCCGCGGGGACGAGGTCGCGTTGACCCGCACGTATCCCGGCCGGACGAACTTCGAGAAGTGCGCCATGTTGGCGCCGCGCTTGCTGATCCGCCCGTCCTCCCGCATCGGGCCGTAGCTTCGGCGGATGTACCACCACACATACGTCTGGAACCCGGCATCCACCATGGAGTGGTGAATGTGTTGCCCCACATCGAGCGCCTGGGGCCAGAGGTCCGCCGAATCACTGCTGTTGGGGTGGTAGACCTCGGTCATCCAGAGTTCTTTGCCCCGGCCCTTTTCCCTGAAGAGGGGATAGGGGAAGTTCCCGTACGGCGTCCCGTAGAGGTGCGCGCCGAGAATGTCCATGTTGGCGAGGGCGGCGGGATCGTTGAGGATCGGGTCCGAGAAACTCTTCACGTACTGGAAGGACTCCGGCGCGATCACCCGGGTCCCGATCGATCCGGCGTTCTCCCGCAGGAAACGGACCATTTCGGCCGGCGTCCACCATGTCCAGTCGTGCGCGTAGTCGGGTTCGTTCTGAACGGAGAGCGCGTACAGGTTCACCCCGTTGTCCCTCATGAACCCGTTGAAGTCGTCGAGGTGCCGCGCGTAGGCGCCGTACATGTCGTGTCGCAGGCGCCTGGCGTTGGACTGGTTGCCGCGGGCGAAGGTCTCGACCATGTGGGCGGGTGGGTTCCACGGCGACGCGAACACGATCGCCCCGTGTTCGATGGCGCGCCTCGCCGTGGCCACCTCCCGGCTCCAGTGCGCCCGGTCCTCTGGGATGGGGATCCTCAGCACGGAGAACCCCAACTGCCCCTCGCCGTTGCCGAAGGCCGTGTCCCGCTGGGCGGGGGTCAGGTCCCCGATCCAGCTCGTGTGGTTCATCCCGCCGAAGCCCCGGATCGTCTGCCGCTCCGCCGAGGGGTCGACGAGCACGTCGGTCTCCGAGGCCGTGGAGGGCGCCCCGGAATCCGCCGAGGCCGGTGTCGCGGCCATGAGAACGGGCAGCGCCCCCATGGTCGCCAGAAGGGCCCTTCGGCTGGGGAAACCCGGTCCCGGGATCATCGGTTCACGGTGGTGCGGCGTCATTTCTTCCCCTCCTGAACATCGGCGTCGATCTATGGCATCCAGGGTTTCGGAACCTGGTTCCGAGTCGTTTCGCTTCGCGTTTGGGAGCGCTCCCATTAGCAGGCGCGCTGCAGGACCGCGGGAATCTGCGTTTTCGTTTCGCACTGAAAGCGGGGGTCACTTCGAATCGCCCACGGGGGAGGCCGGAAGGGCGAAATGAGCCACTCTTGAGTGCGGCGTCGAAAAAGGACTGTTCGATATCGCGGACAATATTCGCAATGTCGAATTCATGAGCACGTTAACGGCCTGTCCGGCAGTCGTCAACCCCCGCTGCAAAGGGTTTCCGTCCCCTCCGGGAAGGAGCCCCACGGGGGTACGCACCTCCCCTCCCCGCGCCCCGACGGGCTCCGAACCCACCCCACCCCCTTCGGGGGAGCGGCGGGGAGGAGCGGCCCCGGATCCGGGGTGTCGACCCCCGGGCGACGGTGAACCCGAGATCGCGGGCCGGGCATGACCGAACACGATGAGCACGGTGCCACCGGCGGCTGTACGCGGCCGGGCATCCGGGCTTCGGCGGGCCCCTGCCGTGCCGGCCTCCCGATCCCGCACCGGGAAACGATCGGGGCCGCCCCGAAGTCGTGCCATGGTGGAGCCCGTTGCTGACCGGTTGGCGCGGGGGGAACGGCGTGCGGCTGTCGCGGGACATCACCGGATGGGCGTTCACCACGGAAGTGGACGGCGTCCGGCACGCGGGACTGGCGGTGGGGCCACCCGGCGTCAGCCCCTTCACCGGCGGTGCCGGATCCGGGGGCAGCCTGTTCACCCGGGCGCACGGATGGTGGGGCCTCCCCGCCCTCCTCTCCCTGAACGACCTGCCCCTCGACCACCCCGTCGATCACCGGTGGTGCGTCACCCGGGACGACGAAGGCGTGCTGTCCGTCATCGCCCCGGACGGCACACCCCTCGTGTACGACCTCCGCCCCGAGGAGCCCCCGGGGTGGCGGGAGACCGCGGTCGCCTCGGGGTCGGTCATGCTGGTCGTCTCCCACGTGCTGCCCGCCGGGGACGATCCGATCGGCGCCCTCGACCTCGAGACGCGGCGGGGAATGGTGTGCGCCGGGCCCGTGCGTTTCGGCGAGCCCGACCACACCCCGCGCCACGACGAGGACGGCGCGCCGACGGCTCGGTTCCTCATCGACCCGGTCGGCACCCTGATGGAACTGGCGCAGTACGTGTGCGACGGCATCCTGTCCCTGTCCCGGGCGAAGCGACGGGCGCGCGACCTGGAACGTACGCGGCAGGCCCTCGCGAAAGACGCGGACCGTGCGGTGACCGCCGAGGCGATGCTGCGACCGCTGTTCCGGGACGAGTTCCTCGACCACCGCGGCCCGGCCGAGTTCGTGTACGTCTACTGGGGGCTCGTCGTCGAGGTCGCCGACGCCTGCGGAGCGGAAGCCGCCCGGCGGGACGCCGCGCTCCGTACCGTCGAGGCCGCCGTCCCCCTGGTGGCGGATCGGTGCGAACGCGAAGTCTTCGAAGAGGCCGACGCGTTGGCCTCACGACTGATCGACGAGCCGGGCGATCCCACCGAAACGGAAGCCGTGCTGTCGGCCGCCGCCCGATTGCGGCTGGCCACCCGGGGACCGGAGGACCTGGCCGCCGACCACTACGCCCGCGGGACGCGCACCCTGTGGGCGGCCCGGCTGGAGGCGGACCTGTACCGCACGTGGGTCACCGACGAGGCGCCCCTCCAGGCCGAGTCCCACCGGCTGGTGGCGGAGGCGGGGGAACTGGTGCTGCGCGCCCTGGAGTCGGAGGCCGGGACGCGAAGGCCCCGACTCCTGGCGCTGTTGGCGCAGATCCTCGCCGACGAGGAGGGGGTTCACCGGGACGCCGCCGCTGCCGCCCTGACGGCATGGCTCGACTCGCCCACCGCCGACGATCCGGACCTCGCCCTCTTCCTGCTCCGGGTGGTGGACGGGGTGCCCCCGGACCTGGCCGGGGGACTGCCCCGGGCGGTGTTCGGGGCCTCCCCGGCCGACTTCGTCGCCACCCACGGCCACACCCCCACCGCGAGAGTGATCGGTCAGGGCGTCAACCTGGCCCGGGAACGCGCCGACCGCTCACTGCTGCGCACCGTGCTGGACTGGGCGGAGCGACTCGACCTCCCCCGGGGCCCCGCCCACCGCAGACAGCTGATCGAGGCACGGCTCCACGTGCTGCCCGACGACCCCACCGACTGCCCGGCCCCCGGCAGTCCACTCCCGGACCTCTCCCCGGAAGCCCTCCGGGCCCGGAGCCCGTGGCAGCGGTCGGCGGCGCTGCTGCACGCCGCCGCCCACGCCCGCGACCTGCGGCAACCCGCTCTCGGCCTGACCCTTCTGCGGCAGGCGGGCGACGCGGGCGGCGGCGAGGGCGTCCGGCTGCTGACGGCGGACCTGCACGACCAGGCGGCGGAGATGGGCGAGCCGGGCCCCGGCCCCGTCCCCTTCCCGTGGGGCTACCGCACGTACGCGGCACTCGGCTACGCCTCGCTCGGCTTCGAGGAAGCGGCACGGGCGAGTCTGGTGCCGTTCGTGCGACGGATCGGCGACCTCCGGGGCGAAGAGCTCGAGGCGGCGCTGTTCGCGATCATCGTGGACGTACCGAACTTCGACACGAGCCGAGCGCCCGAACTCGGCCGTGTCCTGCGCGACCTCGTGCACTCGGCGATGTGGCAACTCACCACGGAATCCGAGACGCTGCCGATGGGGCTGATGCTCGGTCTGCACCAGGCGGGCAAGGGACCCGAGTGGGGCGCCTGGTGGCGAATCGACGGCCCCCTCGCGCTGCCCACCCACATCCAGCACCTTCTCGGCAGGCTCCGCGACCTGGAGGACCCCGCCTCCCCCCGGGGCGCCTCCGGCACTGGCTCGCCCCTGCTGAACACGCTGGACTCCGACCCCCGGCCCGACGGCCACGACACCCGACAGATCGCCCGGAACCTGCGCCGGCGCGTCTCCTCGCTCATCGACGACGAACTGAGCCGTCGCTCGGCACCGTTCGTCGACGACCGGCACCTCTGGGCGAAGGCACAGGAACTGCTGGACGAGCGGACCGTCCTGCTGACCTGGTTCCTGCCCGCCGCGGTGAACGGCGCCGCCGTGCTCCTCGCGGTCACCCGCCGGGACCGGACCCTCGTCGTGCACCTCGGCGACGGCACGGACGGGAACCACGACCGGCACCCGGTGGCGGACCGGGTCGAGGCGATCCGCACCGAGATCGAACGCGACCCGCTGTTCGGCGACGTGACGCCGGAAGGCCACCGACTGCTGCGGCAACCGGGCGACATACCCCTCGGCGGCGCCGAGCTGTGGGAGGAGTGGCGGGCCCGGGGCAAGGACCGGATCCTGGCCTGGCCGCACGGCGCGCTGCACTACCTACCCCTGCCCCTGTGCCGCACCGGGGACCGGATGATCGCCGACGACTGGACCGTCACCACCATCGCCGGACTCGAGGCACTGATCCCCGCCACGGGCCCCGTACGACCACCCCGCACGGTGGTGCTGGCCTCCGCCGACGGCGGCGTGCCCCACGGACTGCACGCCGAACCGCTGCTGGAGGACCACGCGCGGGAGGTCGCCCGGGCCGTCGGCACGGACGCCGTCACCGGGGCCGCCGCCACCCGGGAGAGGCTGCTCACCGAACTGGCCACGGCGGACGTGGTCCACATCGCCGCCCACGGGACGCTGGACCGGGACGCCCCGTGGATGCACTGCCTCCACCTCACCCCCGACCACGACGACGACGGCCGGGTCTTCGCCCACGACTTCCTCGAGACCGACCTGCGGGGTGTCCGCCTGGTCACCCTCGCCGCGTGCGAGTCCGGGCTGGGCCGCTTCGACCGCGCGGACAACGTCCGCGGCATCCCGTCGGCACTGATCACCGCCGGGGCGCAGGCCGTCGTCGGGTGCCTGTGGCCGGTACGCCCGGAACCGGCCACGCACTTCCACCACCACCTGCACCGGCGGATCGCGCGGGGCATCGACCCGGAGCGTGCCTTCCGCGAGGCCCAACTCGCCACCCGCGCCCGGTACCCCCACTACCGTGACTGGGGAGCGTTCACCCACCTGCGTGGCCGTAGCAAGGGAGCCGTGGCATGACCGAGGTCCGGTTGCACGACGTCGAACTCGTACCGGAGCGCACGCTCGGCGGCCCCACCGACGACGAGCCGCTGCTCGGCAGGCTCACCTTCGGCTGGGACGTGCTGCCCGCCGACCACGAGGACATGCCCGCCCCGTGGGCCTCCCACGTCCGGGCGAAGCCCGACCGCGAGTTCCGGCACCTGGTGCTGGTGTGCTCGTTCCGCCCGGCGACCCCGGCCGGCAAGGGCGAGTTCCGCCACGCCTCCCTGGGGGTGGCGCTGTCCACATCGGACGATGGGGTCCGCCCCGTAGCGCGGCTGATCGACCCCGGCGAGCGCACCCGCCCGGTCGCCGTCTCCCGCACGGGCATGAAGGTGACGGTCACCACGGGTCTGGTGGACGTCGGCCTGGACAAACCCTCGGGAGGGGAACCGGAGCGGAACGAGTGGATCGTCCGCGGCCACGGCGCGTCCCAGCCCGACCCGCAGTGGGAGTTCCGCCGGATCAAGGGCTTCCCCCTGGTCGGCGACCACCCGGTGGCGGCGCTGGTGGAACTCGTGCCCGGCCGGTTGAACACGGCGGAGGTACTGGTGGCGGCGGAGGTGGAGCACCGCAGTTGGGGGATCCGCCGCTACCGGGCACGACTCGCGCCCTCGCCGCACGCCATCGTGCTGGCGAGGTGACGACCCTGCCGCCTTCCTCCGGCGGTGGGTTCCCCGCCGAACGGTGGCGCCGCGCAGCCCCCGGGGTCCGGTGACCCTGGCCGCCCCGGGCGCTCGATACCTCCCCCGCCGAGCACCGGAAACCGGCGCCGAGCACGTTGCCCGGGGAAGCGATCCCGGGAGAGGCGGGAGACGACGGGCACCTGCCCTCCCGCTCCCGAGGGAGCGGTCCGGCCGTGAAAGCGTCGGTCAGCGGATGGCGTGGATCATCACGGTGAGGAGTGGTGAGGCCGGTGACGGCCGGCTTTGCTCGATGTCCTCGTAACCCCACGACCTGTAGAGGACGTGGACCTTTCTGTCCCCGGCGGCCGGGTTGACCATGAGCGTGACGTGCGGCTCGGCGCGGTCGGCGAGGATCGCGTGGTGGATGCGGCGGGCGGTGCCGGTCTTCCGCCGGGCCGGTCGGACGCCGATCTCCTTCAACGTCACGGCCGGGCGCTCGGTCTGCCTCTCGGCCGGCGTCGGGGTGGTGCGCTGCCAGTATCGGTCGCCGTGCTCGATGGTGTTGGCGTAGGCGTAGCCGACCGGGTGACCGTCGGCATAGGCGAGGACAGTGGTGAACCCCGGCTCGGCGGCGTGCCGGTCCAGCCGCTCACCGAACGCGGTGACCGCGTAGTTCGGCAGATGGAGCAGCGGGGCGCGCACCTCGGCGTACACATCGAGGAGATCCCCACGAACCCCCGCATCGACAACGGTAAAGGCACGCAGGTCGATCGCCGAGGTCGTGGTCACGCAGGCCGTCCTTTCGGCAGGCAGGGTCACGTCCCACATTCCCACGGCGGCGCCTCGCCGGGGTGTCCATCACCCTGGAACCGGCCGACGATGCCGACCCGGCGGCCTATGAAGCGATGGGCAACGCCCGGGCCCGGGCGCGGGCTTCGGCCCGCAGCCCCTTGAGGCGGTCGTGGAACGCGTTGTGACGGTTCCGGTCGAGATTCAGGGGCACATCGAGGCGGGAGATGAGCTGCGACTCCACGCTCCACGGTTCGTCACACTCGACCCAGCACACCCGGGCGTTCTCCGCCATCCAGGCCCTCAGCCGGGCTTCCCCCTCCCTGCCGAAGGTCATGCGCCCCCCGCTGCCCACCCGGCGCAACTCCAGGCCCAACAGGCAACCGAGGGTGAGCCGCAGTGTCGATCCGGCCGCGTTGCCCCGGTAGTGGTACCGGATCCGCTTCCGCAGGTTCTGCTTGCTGACCCGATTCGCCATGTAGCGCGGGGCTATGCCGACATAGAGCAGGCATCCTGCCGGTAGGTCCGGATGAGGCGGCCTCTCGAAGTGCCATCCGTAGACCCCCGCCGCGGCCGGGACGGGACTCGGTCGGGCCATGACCTCCTCGGCCGACCACAGACGGTCGGGGCGGACGAGAGCAGCGGCTTCCACGAATCCTCCAGGTACACCGGGCCTACCCGAAGGATCGTATGACTTTATGGTTGGTCGGTTCCGGGACTGTGCCCACTGCCCTCACAGACCGGGGGCCTGTACCCGGGCCGTCGCCGATCGCCTCGGCGTCCTCATCGGAGATCGCGGGGGAAGCGGCATCCGGGTGGAACGTGCCCGGCCGGGCCCGGAAACCCTCAGTCCCGGCAGGGGTGGATGCCGGGCTGCCGAAGGCTCAACGGCTGGGATAGAAACGGTCGCATGGACGTCGCAGTACTCGAACGGATGCTGGACGAGGCCTTCGAGCACGCGGTCGTGTACCACGGATACACCACCTACACGCGTGACTACGAAGTGAACCGCTCCGGGATCGGTGGAGGCTCTATGCGCTGACTCCAGCCGCCGGTTGGGGCTGGTGTTGAGCGTAGTGGTTGGTCTCGTGCTCGTGGGGCGGGATGTCTCCGATCGCGGTGTGGAGGCGCTGGTTGTTGAACCAGTCGGCCCATTCCGCGGTGCCGAGTTCGATGTCGGCGAGGCCGTGCCAGGGCCTGCGGGGCTTGATCAGCTCGGTCTTGTAGAGGCCGATCTGGGATTCCATGAGCGCGTTGTCCAGAGCATCACCGACGGTGCCGACCGAGGCGTCGATACCCGCCTCGATCAGGTGCGCGGTGAACGCGAAAGACGTGTATTGGCTGCCTGCATCCGAATGATGAACGAGCCCCGGTCCAGCGGGAGTTCCGGCGCGGTCGCGGCGCCAAAGGGCCATGTCGAGGGCGTCGAGGACGGGCTTGGCTCGCTTGCTGGTGGCGGCGGGCCAGCCCACGACGGCTCGGGAGAACACGTCCACGACGAACGCGACGTAGACGATCCCGGACCAGGTGGCGACACAGGTGAAGTCCGCGACCCATCTTTCGTCCGGCCGGGATGCGGTGAAGTCACGTTGCAGCAGGTCGGCGGCCCGATCATGGCCGTCGTTCCGGACGGTGGTGCGGATCTTCTTCCCGCGCCGGGCGCCCTCCAGGCCCAGCTCGCGCATCAGCCGGGCGACGGTGCAACGGGCCACCGGTATGCCCTCGCGACGCAGTTGCCGCCAGACTTTCCTGACCCCGTAGACGCTGAAGTTGTCCTTGTGGACGCGGCTGATCTGCGCCTTCGGTTCGGTGTCGCGGACTGTTCGGGTGCTGGGGGTGCGGTTCTTCGCCGCGTGGTAGGTGCTCGTCGCGATCTTCAGTCCGTGGCTGGTCAGGACTCGGCGGATCGGCTTGACGCCGAACACCTGGCGGTGCGCATCGATGAACGCTACGAGCGCTTCGAGGGCCGGTCGAGCTCGGCCGCGAAGAAAGCCGACGCCGCCTTGAGGATCTCGTTCGCCCGCCGCAGCTCGGCGTTCTCCGCCTTCAGGCGCTTGATCTCTGCAGCCTCGTCCGAAGTCACGCCCGGACGCCGGCCGGCATCGACTTCGGCTTTGCGGACCCAGCTCCGCACCGTCTCAGCGGCACCGATCCCGAGCTTCGCGGCGACGGCCTTCATCGTGGCCCACTCGGTCGGGTAATTCGGGCGGACCTCCGCGACCATGCGCACCGCACGCTCACGAAGCTCAGCAGGATAGGGGGACGGACGTGCCATGACTCGATCCTCTCAGGGAATCGAGCCTCCATCAGACCCGGAGCGGTTCAGTCGGAGCCCGGGGCGCACCTCTGGGCAGCACTCTCTGTTCCCCGTGGTTCCCAGCCAGTTCTGGAATGCGTATGGCACGGCCTGCTCTGTCCACCATCCCGGCAGCCTGGCTTTGCGTGTCCCAGGCCGCGCTGAAGAGGACCCGTTCAAGGGTGGCTGGCGCTGTTGGCCAGCTCGGACTGCTGCGCCCCATAGTTGTCAGCGCCGACGTTGTCAGTGCCTGCTCTTAAGGTGCCGGTATGGCGATATTCCGGTCCAGCTACTCACTCAGGCTCATGGTCGAAGAAGCGCGAAAACTCACCGAGCACGCTGGCGTGCGTGAACGGATCGACGCGGTGTTGCGCATCATGGGCGATGGCTTCGGCGGGACGTACGGTAAGGGAAGACCGCTGGTGGATGCCCTGGAGGATGTAGCCCAAAAGTGCCTTCTCCACGAGGAGTTCGCACTAGCTCAGCGCTTCCAGAGGTTCGCCGGCTACGCAGGCGGCAAACTCTACCTCGACACTGTTGAGAATTACTACGACGCGAAGGCGCGGCAGCGGAGCGAGGAGTTCATGCGGCGAATGGCTGCCATGGGCGCCGATCGAGCCGTGTCCGCCCTGGAGGCGCTGCGCGTCGAGAACCCCGATGCGAGTGTTACCGACGCCCTTGCTCTCTTCCGTGGCATCGCCCGGTCTACCGGCCACCTGGGTATCGGAGACGGCGAGGGCGGAATCCAACTGCCCACCAAGTACCTCAAGCGCCTCCAAGAGTACGGGCACATGGAACTGATCCTTCGGGCTCTGCCCCGGCCGGCCTCCACCGAGACCGCCCGGATGATGAGCGAGTTCCTGGAAGATGCAGATGCTGGAATGCTGGCCCAGTTACTGGAACTGCGGGCTAGGCGGGCGGGCCTCGCCTCCCTGCGCGCCGCAGTGAACCGTCCTGAGAGCTCCGAGGGTGCCCTCCACGCCTGCCTGAAGAACCAGGAGTGGATCTTCGGTGGTGCCTTCGTGGCTGAGCTGGCCCGCCGCCAGTACACCTCGGACACCATTCTCGACATTCCGCTGCTGCGGGGGGACGGCTCCTTGCATGTGGTGGAACTCAAGCGTGCCAACATCGAGAAACTGGTCATCCGGCCCAGCGGCCAACTCATGCTGGGCGCCCCGGTCCACCGCGCGGTTTCGCAGACGCAGAACTACCTGCGGACCTTGGACGAGGGCCGTGAATCCATCCTCGCGCGGTACGGGGTCGACACGCGCAGGGCCTCCGCGACTGTCGTGATCGGGCATCCGCAGTACGTAAGTGAGGGAGTCACACCCCAGCAGGTCGCGGACACACTGCGGACCTACAACACGCACATGGCGCGTATAGAAGTGATCACCTACGAGACCTTGCTGGAGTCTGCGGAGCGGATGCTTACGCTCTCGTCGGCCGAGCAGACCTCCGGCCAAGTTGAGGGACACACGGCATGAACGACGACTCTCCCGCGATCGAGCCGCTTCTGGCGAGACTCTGCGGTGGCGCTATCAATGGCAAAGACTACGTCGGCTACTTCATGAACGAGCACGGCGAGGAACTCGTCTTCGCCCAGCGGCGGGGCGACAAGACCGCCCGGCTCTGGCACAGCGACGCGGACTGGAAGATGGTCCGGGTCGGTGATCATTCAATACGGCTCGACGGAGCCATGGAAGGGGTGATCACCGTGGCCGACCTGATCATCGACCGCTCTGAGGCGACATGGCTGTCCTCATGCCTCGCAGCCTCCCGTCATCTGCGCCCGGGGCGCGCCTGACGCGTTCAGAAGCAGGTCAGGCGCCTATTGGATCTAGTAGGTGCCTGACCTGGTGTTCCTCTCCCGGGGTGGCGGTATATGCACCACACGACCTGCCCCGGGCTGCTGAGCGCTGCTGTCGTCCGCCGCCGTTGCCCTCGGGGTTGCTGTCACTGCCCTCGGCCCGGAGCCTATTGACCACCTCTTTAGGAGTTCGATCACCTTGTCGCACGGCGTGCCGAAACGGGGCTCAGCGGTCGCTCGTGGGTCCGACCGTGGCCGCTTCGGTGCGCCATCGTTCGTTGTCGTTGATGTCAGCTGGTGATGTCAGGCGGGTCGAGGAACGATGTTCACGGCCCGGTAGCTGTACCCGTCCTGTTTGAAGCCAGGGGCTTCCCACTGGAGGTCCACTTGCTGTCCCGGCGACAGCGCTCGGAAGCCCTCCACTTGGATGTGGGAGAAGTGGCCCCAACATCCGCCGGGAGTCTCGGGGGAGTCGAGCACGCCCCACCCTTCCTCGTCGTGCCACTCGCGGACAGTCGCAGTCACCATGGGGGAACCTTACGGCTCCGTCTGTGCCGGCACACCGGGGACCTCAGCTTGGGAAGCTGCGATCACTTGGGGCCGGTTCGGTCGCTGACCTGGGCGGACGGCCGGTGAGTGGTCTCGTCGGGCCTGGTCGCTTGTATCGTGATTCCCCGTTGCTCCCCGCTCGATCTGGTGCGCTTGTGGTGCGGAGTCGTGCGATAGCCGGAGGATCGCCTTCGTAAGCCGCCCTACCACTTCCGCCACTTGTCCGTGAGCTGGTACCGGCCGAGGCCGTGGCGGGTGGTTAGGGCGACGACATCGACGCCGTGCTCGGTAAGCAACTCGTCGATGTAGTCGCACAGCTCTTCGCGTTCGTCGGTTTCGAAGGCACTGCCGTTGTGGGCGTCGTCCACCGCGTTGAGGGCCAGGACGACGCGTTCCACCACAGCAAAGACCTGTTCGTCAGGGGCCTCGCCAAGTCTAGGAAGCTCGCCCTCGAACACGTCGAGGACTACGTCGGTCGCCGTAAGCAGTTCCTCGGGAAACAGCGCTGCCATGCAGGCGCACTCGGGGTCCAGGGTGCCGGCGGCAAGCTCCTCGGCTTCCTCAGCTATGCCGTGACGCCAGCTCGTAGCCGGTCTCTCGGCCATGGGCGGGACCGTACAGCTCGGTACTGACAGCGACGGCTGAACATCCGCGGGGCGGTCAGCGGCCTCCGCCCTATGCGCACGCTTTCCAACTGTGGTGGTGTGGTGACGGGCGGGGCGTAGGGGCGTTCACCTGCGTTCATGGACGGTCGGCCGCCAGTCGGCGGGCCAGCCCGGGTTCCGTCTGAACGGCCCTGGACGGGGCTGAATGAGACGGAAACTGAGACGGGCGGCCAGCATGCGTCCGGGGACGAGGGGAGGGTGCGCTCGTCGGCCTCGAGCGCTCTCAGGGCACTCACCCGTCCGGTGCACTGATGTGTGACCCGCTTACAAGCAGGTTCTGTGGCTGGCAACTGGGGAAGCTAGAGGACACGGCCGAGTTACAGCGGCCTTCCACTGTTCCCCTTTGCAGTCTCTGCCCGTAGATTGGATGCGTCACAGCTGTAGCTCGTAGGCCAGTCGTGGGGGCGCGACGCCGGGGGGGTGGGGGGACAGTTGCCGCAGCTTTTCACGATCGTGTCCGATGAAGTAGTGAACGGCCACAGGTATGTTCACGTCAAACCATCAGACCAAGCTTCATTTGCCCGCGCCATTGCACCTCTTGTCACAGCACACTACTTCAATGAGGTAGATGCGAGAGCGCGACTTCTCCGATCAGCGCAAGAATTGTCCTTATTCAGCGGTGAAGCTTTCGAAGTGACAGAGGAAGATGTCCAGCTTGCCTTAGAGGAAGAGTTGGATGCAGTTTTGCCGGCTGCTTGGAAAGGGGACCGCAAGAAGCACTTTGACGTCCAGAGAAGTGAATTTGGCGAGATTCTAGCAGGCGAAGCGCTGAAAGAAATATTCGGCACCAAAATTCCTGCTTCCAGGATCAAGCACAAAGAAATACCCGATCAACAGACTCGTGGTGCGGACGTCATTGGCGTTGAAGATGAGCAGACCACCAGAGTCACGCTCGTCCTCGGGGAAGTGAAAGGGTCTGATCAGGCTAAGAGTCCCCCGGGCGTGGTGTCTGGGATGGAGAAGAAGCTAGCCGAACTGGTTACCGATAGGCGAGCCCTTCTTCAAGAACTGTGCTGGCTTCAGGAGTATGCGGAAGAACCGTACGCGGGAGTCTGTTCAAGGCTGCACGCCTCGTTCATCTTGAAGAAGGATAAATTCGACATAGTACTAGCTCCATTGCTCGTACGGACGTTGGACACGCACCACGAGAATGACCCAGGTACATTCAAAACCAACCCCGAAGGCTTTGGCCACAAGATTCGCTGGGTTAGCATTGTCGTCGAAGGAGACCTGTTTCAGATAGCCCAGGAGGTCTATCGAATCGCCAGGGAGGGGGCAGCATAGTGGATAGAAATCAAATCTTCGTCGACGCTTTCATGAGCGAAGGTGGAGACGATCACATCGGTTCTGTGCGCCTTGGATACCTGGCTCGCTTTCTAGATGCTTCTCTGCAGTCTGAAGACGATCTAGACATTGAGACGGTAGATGAAATCGCGTGGTCATTTGAGTCTGTAGCACTCTCTGCAGATCGCTCAGAGAAAGGGGAGCTCCGGGTCGCTCAACTGGCTCAGCGCGCCTTCCATCTACGCACCGCCCAGTGGGCATCGGAGCATCCGAATTCGCTCTATGACCTATGGATGCTTGTCGTGTCTGGCACGCTCGCCCAAAAGCAGCCCGAGCTCCGCCTGTTGCTGGCGGGAGACCAACTTTCACGTTTCCAAGAGCGGGACGAGTTTCAAAATTGGAGCGAACAGGTTTGGCATAACTGCGTATTGTCGCTTGCCATGTTGGCTCGTAAGAGTCGCTCTTGGGACGATGTCGACGAAGGCCTGACCTATCTGACGCGCTTGACTAGCATGCAACGGCAAGCGGAGTCGCGAATTTTCAACGGTTCCGAGCAAGAAGATTGGCGGGAAGATAAAGAGAAGTGTAAACTGCTTGGGCTGTATCACATCGGTGAAGCACTTGCCGTTTTGGGGAACTACCTACGTACCGGCGCCCCTGAAAGTGTCCTCGTGACGTTGCAACGCCATGGCGAAAATGCACGCCTCTTGCTTGGGGCAAGTGGTGACATAGAGCTGGAGCGCATCGGTGAAACAATTGAGCCGCTGACCACTGCGATGACTCGAGCTTCAATTTGGTACAACACCTCAAGGCTATCTACTGCGGCTCGTGAGTTTGCACAGAGAATTGCCTCAGACGGGCAAAATAGTCCTGTTTCAGAGCTTTGGTGGTCTCAGCGAGAAGCCTTGTCGCAGAGCTTGCTGGACCCCTTCAAGACGGCAATCAGCGTTCAAATGCCGACGAGTGCAGGAAAGACCCTTCTGGCAGAGTTTTCCATTGTTCAAACGATGGCACTCAACCCAGGGTCGGTTGTTGCTTACCTCGTACCCACACGGGCATTGGTCAACCAGATGACACGACGCCTCCGGAGTGACTTGGCTGGAGGGAGTTCGGACGGATCTGAGATCTCTGTAGAAGCGGCGGTCCCTGTCTTCGAGCTGGATCCCATAGAGACCACACTTCTCAGTGCTCGTCCAGATGTGTTGGTTACGACCCCAGAAAAGCTGGACCTACTCGTCAGAGCGGACCATCCGAGTGTTCGTGACCTCTCACTTGTCGTCGTCGATGAGGCGCATCACATCGCGGACGAAAACCGTGGCCCTCGGTTGGAGCTCCTACTTGCCACTCTAAAGAAGGAGCGCGGCCGGCGCTGCCGCTTCTTGCTTCTGACTCCCTTTTTACCAAATGCTTCTGATCTGGCGAAATGGCTTGGCACCGGTGAGGGTGCCGCTATTGAGTTGAACTGGAAGCCCAGTGAACAGGTAAGGGCTCTGGGGCATTGGACGCGGAACCGGAAAGAGAAGTGCTACCACGATTCGCTGCAACTTATCCCTTCCGCAACTCAACCGACCAACTGGGACGGGGAAGTTCTGGACTTGGGGAAGGCTTCTGTAGAACTTGATAGTCGGCAACGACCGGCGCTTTCTGCATCTCTTGCCATTTCGCTCAGCAAGAAGACCAAGGGAGGTTCGCTAATTCTCACAGGAGGGCCGAGTTACGCGGAAAAAAGAGCTCTCCAGGTAGCTAGCAATCTTCCTCGCAATGCATTGTCGGAATGCCCGGACAGTGATTTGCTGGAAGCGGTAATCGAATATGTGAAGAGTGAACTCGGAGAGGAATATCCGCTAGCCAAAACGTTGGAGTCAGGTGTGGCGTTTCATCATGCCGGACTCCCCCCCGAGGTGCGCAGCCTCGTAGAGGTACTACTCGATAAAGGATGCATCCGGGTAGTAGCGGGCACCTCCACCTTGGCTCAGGGAGTGGACTTCCCGCTTTCGTCCGTGATCGTAGAGACACTCAAGGTGCCGCAAAGGCGCGGGGAGAAGTATAGAAGTCTGCGCTACTCAGAGTTTTGGAATATCGCCGGACGAGCTGGACGGGCACTAAAGGACCACGTGGGCGTGGTCGTCTATCCGTCGATCAATGCGAACCAGGATAAGGAGTTCCGTGACTACCTTGAGGGCGAGGCGGTCAAGGTAGTATCAGCCCTGCTGGACGTCGTAAAACTACTAGACGAGGCCCGGCCTGAGTACAACTTGCGCCTCGTTCGTGGAAACCCTCAGATTAGTCACTTCTTTCAATATCTGGCTCACGCGCTCAAAGTTGGCGGATTTGATGCGGCGAGTGCAGAAGTCGAAGAGATTCTACGATCGTCGCTTGTATTTCATGGATTGCAGTCGACTGACAGGGATGTGGCGGAGCGCCTTGTTCATTGGTCGCGAGGGTTCATGGAAGAATTCCGATCCAATTCATTCCTCGGAATCGCCGATGTGACAGGATTGTCGCTACCCAGTGTCGGTCTACTTTCAGCGACTTCCCCTAAGGTTTTCAAGGAGCCTAACTTCTGGGCGCCGGAGAACCTATTTGGTGACGATCTCAACCCGCTAATGCAGGTGATCGAGGTCCTTGCTGAAGTGCCGGAAATGTCTCTGGCGCCCACTGATGACCCAGGTGGTCTAGATGCAAGGCGAGTGGCTGGCGTTCTCAGGGACTGGGTAGCGGGCAAGACGCTGCCGGAGATCGCAGATAGCTGGTTTTCGAGGTCTGACAAGCCATTGACCGACGCGGGTAAGTACCTCTTTCGAGAGGTATCAAATTATCTGCCCTGGGGTATTGGGGCACTGCAACTGGTTGAGCTTGCGGGGAGGAGTGCGGAGGAAACGGCACATGCCTTCCACGTTCCTGCAATGTCCTTCTACGGCGTAGATAGTATCGAGGCACTTCCGTTGCGAATGGTTGGTGTTCCTCGGGCTGCCGCTAAATATTTTGGGGCGCGTGCTCCTCGTTTTTCATCCTTCCGCGAAGCTCGATCTTGGATGGCCGCAAGGCCGAACTCTGCCTGGGCTGCTGCTTCCACACGCAACGTCTCGGCCGAAACTCTCAAAACGGTTTGGGAGGCAGTCGGTGGGTCCACTGCATGAGTGGTCACAAATCATCTTTCCCTATTGAGATTAATTGTCAGTTGCGCCGACGTCGCGATCTTAAGGTCGGCGGAGCGGCTTTGGGCTGGAGCTGCTTTGGCGCGAGTGATCATGGCCCCGTAAGCTTCCGGCGCGTCGGGCAGTCTGTGGACCTGCCAGCTAGTACTCCAGTTGCAGTTCGCTATCGCTGCTGGTCAGAAGCCTGTTTCTGAGTGTAGTGGTCTGACTGCGCGTCATGTTCGGCGAGTTCGTGACCTCGGGTGCGACGGTGGTCGTGGCAGCGGCGGGCGATGGTCTGGTGCCGTCGTCGCCAGCGAGACCAGCTCAATGTGTGATCGAGCTTGCGGTGGTGTGGAGGTAGGGGCGGGTGAGCTGCCAGGAGTCGCCGGATCTCTGCCACGGTGAGGGGGACGAGGGCGCCGGAACCGTTTCTGCATCCCCCTTTTTCCCTTCCAAGGCGGCGATGGCGGCCAGGAAGGCGTGGGCGAGCATGGCGAGCGTGATATGTCGGTACCAGCCCGGATACCGGCGGACTTCGTACTCGTCCAGGCCGCACTCGTTCTTCGCGGCCTGGAAGCACTCTTCGATCGCCCAGCGTGATCCGGCGATGCGTACCAGCTCTTCGAGGGTGGTGCCGTCGGGCGCGTAAGCGAGATAGTAGGAGATCTCGTCGGGTCGGGCGAGACTGCGGCGGGCCAGCACCCACCGGCGGTGGGTGGGCTGGTTGCCATCGAAGATGTCGATGCCTGGCAGTGTCGCCGCGGCCCAGTCGTAGACGCGGGGGCCCTTGGCGCCGTCCCCGCAGGACAGACGCTGCCATACGTCCTCGGGCGCGTCGGCGACGAGCTGGTCGATGCGCCAGATCCCGGCAAGGGACTTGATCTGCTGGGACTTCGGCACGGCCAGTACGTAGCCGACGCCGGCTTCCTCCAACATGCGGCGGAAGCGCCACTCCTGGCCGTAGGCGGCATCCGCGGCCACCCAGGCGATCGGCAGGGGCGAGGCCAGGGCCCTGGCCACCATCACCTTGGCCAGGTCGCCCTTGGTGGCGAACCCCCGCTCATGGGGGATCCCCGCCGCGGCACAGCGGTCCGCATCCTGTGTCCAGGACTTCGGCAGATACAGCTCCCGGTCCACCAGCGCCCGCCCGTTGTTGGTGGCGTAGGCGACGAAGACGCCGATCTGGCAGTTCTCCGTGCGGCCGGCCGTGCCGGAGTACTGCCGCTGCACCCCGGCCGAGGTGGAGCCCTTCTTGAGGAAGCCCGTGTCATCGACGATCAGCACGCCAGCCGGGTCCCCGAGCTTCTCAGCGACGTATTCCTGCAGGTCATCCCGTAACTCGTCAGGATTCCAGCACGCCCGACCGAGCAAGTGCTGCAACCGGCCGGCGTGCTGTGACCCGCGTACTCGACCAGCTGCCAGCCGTTTTTCCGGCCCACCGGGCCGAGCAGGCCTCGCACGTAGGCGCGCATACGCCGCCGCAGATCGACCCGGCCGAACCGGTGACCGACCCGCACCAGCACTTCTTCCAGTTCCGACGACCAGACATCGGGCTGTACATCATCTTGCATGACCAGCACAACGGCCCGCCGCACCCGAGGTCACGAACTCGCCGAACATGACGGGCAGTCAGGCCACTACACTCAGAAACAGGCTTCTGACCAGCAGCGATAGCGAACTGCAACTGGAGTACTAGTGGCACGCGTGTGGCACGACCCCGGACGCGACGAAGGGCCTGTTCGGGAGGAAACCCCTCCTGAACAGGCCCTTCTGGCTGTGCCCCCGGCAGGATTCGAACCTGCGACACCCGCTTTAGGAGAGCGGTGCTCTATCCCCTGAGCTACGGAGGCGTGGGTGGTGCGGGGCGACGGCTGGTGGCCGTGCGCCGGGGTCAGTGTAGCCGGTGGGGCGTCCGGCGAACGGGCGCGGGGCGGCGCGACCGGTGGAGGGTCGGTGTGGGTCGCTGGAGGATCGGGCCACCGGCATCGGGTAGTTGAAGTACTTCCTCGGGACGGTGGTCGACCACGGCGATTCCCCCGTGTGGCCGGGGGGGGCGGAGGCCGGTGGGTGCGG